>JADFZO010000029.1 GCA_015232465.1 Desulfamplus sp. | reverse complement strand
TATTGGCAGGCTATTTATTGAGGTTTTTGAGGCTGAAGCTGCAAAGATTGAAGATGCCAAATTTTTAGGGCAGGGGACGCTTTACCCTGATATTATTGAGTCAAAATCTGCATTTGGTGGTCCAACTTCTATCATAAAATCTCACCATAACGTGGGAGGGCTACCTGAAAAGATGAACTTAAAGCTAATCGAGCCTCTTGAGCTTTTATTTAAAGATGAGGTAAGAAAACTTGGCATTGAGCTTGGGCTAAATGATGATATGGTTTGGCGTCAGCCCTTTCCTGGACCTGGTCTTGCGATACGAATCATGGGGGCAGTTACCGAGGATCGACTTAAGATTTTACGCGAAGCTGATTCAATTTTACTTGAAGAGATTAGAGAGGCTGGACTCTACAGATCACTTTGGCAATCTTTTGCTGTTCTTTTGCCTGTAAAAAGTGTAGGTGTTATGGGAGATAAGCGAACCTATGATAGCTGCATTGCAATTAGGGCGGTAAATAGCAAAGATGCAATGACAGCAGATTGGGCGCGTCTTCCACACGATCTGCTTGCAAAAATCTCCAATCGAATTATCAATGAGGTTGATGGAGTTAATCGTGTTGTGTTTGATATTACATCAAAACCCCCTGGAACTATTGAGTGGGAATAGATTGGAATGGAATGGATTGGAATAGAGATTAAATGGGAACAACCATTAATAAAGATTTTGGTAACAACAGAAGCCTTAGGGACGAGTTCTCTATACCAGAGGGTTATGATGATGCTAATGATATTGCAGCAGCTCTATACAAAGAGGAGTTAAATAGCCGAAAGATCGATAAAGTTAGCAGCAGAATAACCCTTCTTGCGATACTGTTGCCATGCTTTATTGGTGCAGCTTTATTTTATGGTTATGTTGATATAAAAGAGAGAATGCTTGCTATTAACAACTCTGGTCAGAGCCAATTTGATTTTGCTGCAAAAGAGCTTGAGACAAAGCTCAACGCACTTGATCTTCAACTTGCAAAGATAAAATTGGTTTTTGAGCAAGATATTCCAGAGCTAAAACAGCAGACAATAGCCATTCAAGATGAGTTGACACTTCTTGCTGGCAGTAAATCAGACAAAGAGGAGATAGATAAAACTCTTGAACTTATAAAGGCTGATATTGCGAAAATATCAGATCAGTATCAAGGTGCTCTTCATATTCTTGATAGAACAAATCAAGAGACTTTAAGTATTGTGAACGAAAAGAGCAAAGAGCTTGAAGCTTTAGTTGATGCAAAGATAGAGTCTGTAAATAGGCTTCAGGGGGATATTGATTCAAAAATTGCATCTATCAAAGCTGTTGAGACAGAGATTGATGGCAAAATTGACTCTAAGGTTGATGCCTCAATTGATAAACGATTTAAGTCTGCTATAAATGAGAGGTTGTCAACCCACACGCAAGCTATTGATAAAAAGGTTGCTGATATTGATCTTGCTGTTGAATCAAAACTTGCAACACTGCAAGAGGTTACAGAGATTTTATCTGAAAGCAAGGCTACAATTGCCAAACTTGAGCGTAATATTGGATCGGTTGAAAAGAGGCTTAACACAAAAATTGATGAGCTTGATCTAAATTTATCAAAAAAGATATTGCACTATGCAACTCAATTGGAAAGTTCAATTAAGAGTAAAAACTCTGGTTCTAAAAAAAAAACTGATAATATAATAAAAGATGAGACAAAGCAGGCTGAATCAGCACCCCAAAAGGGTAGAGAGAAGATCATCTTAAAAACACCTGAGCGTGGAAATATTTTAGAAACAGATTTGACCAATTAAGAAAAATCAGCTAATATAAAATTTAAATTTATAATCGCAAAAGCATTCACAAGAGTTCAATAGTAATAAAGATTAGTCGTAAATTTAAGGAATCTCTATGTCAAAACAATATCCAGAGTGTCCTCTATACAACCATGTAACTTGCAAGGATTTACATAATCCAAAAGTGTGTGCCCTTATTCGTGAAGATAAATGTTGCTTTAAAAAGCGTCAAAAAAGTAAGCCTCACGAGAATGGAAACGACAATGAGCACGAAAACGGATATGCAAAAGAATCAGACGATGAGAAATTACGAAGAACTTAATTTTAATAAAATTCATACATATCCCGCCTCACAAAGAAGTTCAAAAGTCCTGACAAACTCAGAAGCCCAGCCTCCATTTAAAGGTATGAGCATGGCAACATTTTTAAGCTCATTGCCAAATATTCTTAAAGCTAATGATCTTAAATCTGTTGCCAGCTCTATTATTTACGCAAAAGAGGCTAAAAAGCCTGTTATAGCTATGCTTGGGGGTCATGTTATAAAGAGTGGCTGCTCTCCAATTTTAATAGACCTTGCTAAAAATGGATTTATCACACACTTTGCCTCAAACGGCTCTGCTGCAATCCACGATACTGAGCTTGCATGTATGGGGCATACGTCAGAAGATGTTGTCTCTCAGCTGTCTGACGGCTCATTTGGCATGGCACAAGAGACAGCGGCTCTTGTAAATGGTGCTGCAAAAAGAGCCAGCAAAGATAATTTTGGTTTTGGTCAGACAGTAGGAGCAATGCTTATTGAAAATGGGGCTCCGTTTAGCAGTCGTGCCCTTATTGCAAACGCATTTTTACTTAAAATTCCATACACTCTGCACATTGCTATTGGCACTGATATTGTTCATCAGCACCCTGACGCTGATGGCTCTTCGATTGGCAATGCCTCTTTGCGTGATTTTCGTATATTTGCAGCTTCAGTTGCAAAACTTGGTGATGGTGGTGTTGTTCTAAATTTTGGCAGTGCTGTTATAATGCCAGAGGTCTTTTTAAAAGCCCTCTCTGTTGCCCGCAATTTGGGTGGTTACCATGTAAAAGATTTCACCACTGCTAACTTTGATATGATTCAGCACTACAGACCTATGGAGAATGTTGTTAAGCGTCCTGTTTTATCAGGGGGTCAAGGTTTTGCAATTACAGGGCACCACGAAATTATGATTCCACTTCTTGCTGCTACTATTTATGAAATGGCTTAAAGTTTAAATGTTAAGTAAATTATGGCATATCGTTGTTGTAATGACACTTCTTGGCGTCTCTTTTTTTTCAATGCCCCGTATAACTTCTAACCCTTTTGTTGCATTTATAATTGCACTTTTTATAATAATTCTAAGCTGTTATTTAGTTGACTTAAAATCTGATACGCAAAATAAAAGAGGAAAAAAATCCAAAGTTGGTGATAGAAGAGGGGTAGTATCCCAATTTGCAAACTTTAGCCAGAAAAGCTCTGCTCAATGGTGGGAGATGTTTTTAAACCACCCTGCACGTATTATGATAACTACATTTATGGTGCTCTGCATTTTTGGAACAGCAATTCTTATTTTACCCATAGCCTCCCTAAATGGCTCTATCAATATTTTAGATGCAGCGTTTACCTCTGTAAGTGCTGTCTGCGTTACTGGATTGATAGTGCTTGATACTCCAAAAGATTTTAGCACTGTGGGTCAGTTTTTTATCCTGATTCTTATTCAGCTTGGCGGTCTTGGAATTATGAGTATTACGACCGTTGGAATGCACGCAATGGGCAGACGACTAACCCTTCGTCAAGAGCGGCTTATGACAACAATAACAGAGACAGACCACAAAGATTTGATTAAATCGCTTGCAGCTATTTTAAAATTTACCTTTATAGCTGAAGGCTTTGGAGCACTAATACTTAGTCTGCTATTTTATCAGATAGGAGACTCTTTTGGTCAGGCTCTATGGCGTGGAGTATTTACATCTATTTCAGCCTTTTGTAATGCTGGATTTGCTCTGCAAAGCGATAGTCTAATTTCGTATCAAGCTAATCCAATGGTTTTGCACACAGTTGCAGCTTTGATTATTTTTGGAGGCATTGCACCAGCAACAACAATGCTCATCCCAAAATTGATAGGTGGTAAAAATATAGCAGTTGCCCCATATATTGCCCTTGCAACAACAGTTGTGCTTTTGGTTGCAGGGGCTCTTTTTATCCTTGCTTTTGATTGGAATGGGGTTTTATCTGAGTTATCTGTTGTTAATAAAATTCATAACGCATGGTTTCAATCTGTAACCCTTAGGACTGCTGGTTTTAACTCTGTTGATATTACTGGGGTTACTAACCCAACATTTATTGTTATGATCTTTATGATGTTTATAGGCGGAAGTCCAGGTGGAACTGCAGGCGGTATTAAAACTACAACTATCGCCATAATTATACTTACATTTTGGGCAAATATCACAAATCGTAAGAGCGTCATAGTTTTAAACCGTAGAGTTCAATCAAGGGTGATCTATCGAGCTATTACCATAGCTGTATCTGGAGCGTTGATGTGGTGTGCTATGGTGCTAATGGTTGATATTACGCAGCAGATTCCTCTATCTGATACTATTTTTGAAGTTACATCAGCAATGGGAACAGTGGGACTCTCCACTGGTGCAACTTCCCTTCTTGATGAGATTGGTAAAGTTATAATTATGATCTCAATGTTTGCGGGGCGTATTGGTCCTATAACTCTTTTTATGCTGTTAAGTGAAGATAGATATGATAACTCTTCACGTTACCAAAATGCAAAAATTTCACTAACATAATTACTTTTAAGGATTAAAAATATATGGCGCTGCTTTTATTCTATTTGGCTCTTGCATTATGTACATCATTTGTCTGTTCAATAATGGAAGCTGTTTTACTTTCTACTACCCAGTCATTTCTGATTGTCAATCAAGCAAAGGGCAAAATCTGGGCAAACATTTTTTTCGATTTAAAAAATAACATTGATAAGCCTTTATCTGCAATTTTATCCTTAAACACAGTTGCACATACTATAGGTGCTGCAGGAGTTGGTGCTCAAGCGGTCAAAATATTTGGTGAAGCATATTTTGGAATTGTATCTGCAATTTTGACCATATTGATACTTTTACTTACAGAGATTATTCCTAAAAGTATTGGAGCACGCTATTGGAGAGAGTTAGCTATGATTTCATCGCATGTAATTAAGATTATGATAATTATTACTTATCCTTTAGTATTGATCTCTTCTGTAATTTCAAGAGCCATTGCAGGAGATAAAAGCGATCAATCTACCAGTAGAGAAGAGATATCTGCATTAGCAACTATTGGAGCTGAAGAGGGTATATTTAACGAAAAAGAGCATAAGATTATTCAGAATTTGCTAAAACTTAAGAATCTAAAAGTTACTGAAATAATGACTCCAAGAATAGTAGTTGCTGTTGCAAACGAGGAGTTGTATCTGCAAGATTTTTTAAACAATAAGGATTATCTTAAATTTTCTCGTATCCCTGTATATTCAGGTAGTAATGAAAATATTACTGGCTATGTCTTTAGGCAGAGTGTGTTTGAAAAACTTGCTGAAGATCGTCATGAATTAAGGCTCAAAGATATAAAACGTGAAATGGTGATTGTTCCAAACATAAAAGTCTTATTTAGTGTGTGGGAAATCCTTTTGGAGGCAAAAGAGCATATAGCTCTGATTGTAGATGAATATGGGGGTATAGACGGAATTGTTACTATGGAAGATATAATTGAGACTTTGCTTGGGCTTGAAATTATAGATGAAAAAGATACAATTAGTGATATGAGGCAATATGCCCGTGAGAGATGGAAAAAAAGGCAGGCAAAATATAATTTATTAGAGCGGTTAAATGGGAATTAGCTTAAACAATATTTATAACATAATTAATTTTTAAGGAAAAACTACTCAATGTCTCAGCAGATATTTATCATAGGGCTTGGACAGTTTGGAATGGCTTTGGCACGAACCCTCTCAGAAAAGGGGGCAGAGGTTTTGGCTGTAGATACAAGAAGAGACCTTGTTGAAGAGGCATCTCTTTTTGTTACAGAGTCCCTGATTATAGATGCAACTGACGAGGGTGAACTTGCTCGTCTTGAGCCGGGCAAGCGTGATGCTGTTGTGTGTGCAATTGGAGATGATTCAAAAGAGGCTTCAATTATCTGTACAGCCCTTTTAAGGCAGATGGGTACAAAGTTCATTGTTGCACGGGCAAATGACAAGCTACATCAACGCATTTTACGCCTTGTGGGTGCTCACCAGATCATAAATCCAGAAGAGGAGTTTGGAAAGCGGTTTGCCAATCGCCTTCTTTATCGCAATGTGATTGCAGATAGAACTATTGGAGATGATCTTATGCTCACTGAGATATGCGTTCAGCAATCTATGGTTGGTAAAAATCTTATTGAGCTTGCACTTCCAAAGCGTTTTGGGGTTATGGTTGCAGCTATAAGGCGTGGGGATTCAAAGAGAATACGACAACCTTCTCCATCTGAGCCTCTTAAAAAAGATGATAATCTAATTATAGTTTCAAATGAATTGGCAATCTCTAAATTGATAAAAGGGGTTTAGGTTTATGCGTATTGCACAAGCTACACATATTGGAGCATGGCTACTTATCTGGTTAAATGTGCTTATGGCACTTGGCTCTATATGGATTTTTACCCGTATGTCGCCTGCAATTAAAGAGATTATTGAGCAGAACGAGCACTCTCTTGAGGCGTGTGAAAAGATGCTTGCATCGTTAGCAATGTTAAATAGTAGTGGTGGGTTAAAAGAAGAGCGTGAGGCGGAGAATAAAGCTCTTTACGCTAAATTTATAGATGCTCTAAACCGTGCTAAAAACAACATCACAGAAAAAGAGGAGTCTGGAGCTATAAAGATGGTTGATGATCATTTTAAATCAGCGTTTGGTGGAGATTATACTGCAAAGGCAAAAACAGTTGAGGCAATTATACTTCTTGGAAAGATTAACAGAGAGGCAATGATAAAGGCTGATCTGCGTGCTCGTCAATTTGGGCAGGCAGGGGCGTGGGGTGTAGTTTTTATGGGAACAACCATATTTTTTTTAGGGATGCTGTTTAAACGAAATCTTAATCAAAATATTGTAAGACCAATTGAAGAGATAGATTCTGTTATATCTGCATATCGAAATGGAGATATTATGAGACGCTGCTCTGGTGCAGATTTACCCTCTGATTTTAGATCAGTTTTTCATGGAATAAATGAAATTTTAGATCAAAGCCAATTAATGTATAAATCCTAAATTTTAACCCTTATTTGAGGTAAGAATTAATGTGGACTTCAGTTATTTTAGCCCAGAAATTTATTTCAGGGCTTTAAAAAAATAGAAATATCATGGAGAATGACCTTTTGATTAGATTAAAGCCTAAGAAGGGCTAAATATGGCTGTTAGTTTAGAGGATTTTTCCAAATCAAAAATTTTAGTTATTGGAGATATTATGCTTGATTGTTACCTTTGGGGAAAGGTTGAGCGTATATCTCCAGAGGCACCAGTACCAATTGTGCAGGCTTTAAAAAGAACCTACATGGTTGGCGGAGCTGGAAATGTTGCCATTAATCTTGCATCTATTGGCTGCAAGAGCGATATAGTTGCAATCTGCGGAAAAGATCGGGCAGCCTCACAGCTTAAACAGATGGTTGATGAGCACAAAATCAGAGAGCATCTGATATTTGATGATGCCCATTTGACTATTACCAAAACAAGAGTAATGGCTCTTGAGCAGCAGCTACTTAGGATTGATGAGGAGAGAGTTCAAACTTTAAGAGATGAGTTAAAAGAGGCTATTTTATCTAAAATTGAAAAGATGGTTAAATCATATCAGGTTGTAATTTTGTCAGATTATGGAAAAGGTTTTTTAAAAACTCCCAATATTACAGAGTCAATAATCTCTATTTGCAGGGATGAGGGTGTAGCTGTTTTGGTTGATCCTAAAGGCAGAGATTGGGATCGTTATAAAAATGCAACGTGCGTAACCCCAAACAGTGCAGAGCTTAATCTTGTTGCAAATGAGATTATTGATAGTGATGATGAGCTTATAGAGGCATCAGAGAGAATCAGAAAATTATATGCTCTTGAGTGGCTTTTGATTACAAGAGGTGCAAAAGGTATGTGTTTGACTGGCAGAAGCAGGGCAGGGCAGGGCTTTAATGGTGAAGCTTCGGATAATCAAACACCTCTTTTGATTCCAACTCAGGCACGTCAAGTGTATGATGTTTCAGGTGCTGGCGATACGGTGATTGCTATTTTAGCTGCTGGCTTGTCTGTTGGTCTATCTTTTGAAGATTCTGCACGCCTTGCCAACAAGGCTGCTGGAGTGGTTGTTGGCAAAGTTGGAACTCAGCCAATCACAAAAGATGAACTTAATGCTATTTTGATTAGCTCTTAACCTATTGACTTAAATTTTGACTCTGATGCTCTTTTTTTTCTAAAAGTATGGATAGAGTCAATGGTATAAATTGCAAGTGCTATCCAGATAAGTATAAATGTGATTAGCCTCTGGTGGGAAAATGGCTCGTTGTAGATAAATACAGCAAGTAGAAAACTTATGCTTGGGGCAAGATACTGCATAAATCCAACAGTTGCCATTGTGCTTCTCCTTGCCCCAATAATGAAGAGAAGAAGTGGCAAGGCTGTTACAAGATTTGTCCCAACAAGCAAAATATCAGTTTCAGTATTTACCCTAAATAGAGCTGATGAACCTTCTATTTGCCACCAGCTAATACATATAATTGATGGTATTGATAGAATAAGGGTTTCAACTAAAAGACCAGTCAGAGACGAAACAGAGGTCATTTTATGAAAAAGCCCGTAAAAGCCAAATGAGAATGCAATTGTAAGGGCTATCCATGGAGGCTCTCCAAGCCCCATAGCGTAGTAGAGCACAGCACCACTGGCAATTAAGAGGGCTAACATCTGAAGTTTTCGTAGCCGCTCTTTAAGAAATATCATGCCAAGCAGCACCATGATTAGGGGGTTTATGTAGTATCCAAGACTTGTTTGCAGAACCTCCCCATGGTTGACCGCCCAGATGAAAAGATACCAGTTCAAAGATAGGACGATAGTGCTGCCAGTAAGGCGTATCATGGTAGATGGAGTTTTGAGTATCTTTTTTATCTCATCATTTTTCCCCTGCCACAAAACAATCGCATAAAGAAAGAGAGATGACCAGATAACCCTTTGAAATAGAAGCTCAATAGATGATACATGAGATAAGAGTTTCCAGTAGATTGGGCTAAGTCCCCAAATAAAAAAGGCAGGGGCAAGAAAAAGGACACCAGTTGACTCTGTTGAAGATGGAGCTGGTGATATTTTGTCAGTATCAATTTGGTTAATATGGTTAATATCGCTACTCAACTTTAAGACTCCTTAAATTTTTAAAAAGGTTAATTTTAGAGCTTTTAAACTACCATGAAATATATATTTAATCTATGCAATATTATCTGTTTAACAGCCACAATGTTTATTGTTGTTGAGACGCTATATAGCTACATAGATGCCTCTTTGAGCGATAATTTATTTAAAAATTCTAATCTAAATTTTCAATCAAATCTAAAGAGTCCTAAACAAAATTCCCAAAACGAGGCTAAACTCAATGGTAAACAACCAATACAATTGGGTCAAAATCATTATGATATAATCTATAAAAGAGATATTTTTAAAACAGATGGTGGCAGCGATATTGATGATGATAAAAAAAATGATGATGCTATCTCTGAAAAAGAGCTTGAATTGCTTGATAAGACAGAGCTTAAATTGACACTTTGGGGCACAGCAACTGGTGGTAGTGATTTAGAGAACTACGCTGTGATTGAGAGTAATAAAGATAAGCGTCAAGAGCTTTATAAAAAGGGTGATAAGATTGAAGATGCTGTTATTAAAAAAATATTACGTTTTAGCGTTATTCTTTCTCGAGATGGCAAAGATGAGCTTTTAGAGATTAGCAAAGAGAGCCTATCTAAAAAAGGAAGCGGCTCTAATTCCTCAAATATCTCCAACACAACCCCATCATCAGCAGTTGGTGATGACAAGATAGAGGTGTCAGTAAAACGCTCTTTGGTTGATGAGTCAATGGGGGATATAAATTCGCTTATGAGTCAGATGAGGGCAAGACCACACTTTACAGGTGGGAATCCAGATGGAATTTTGCTATATGGAATCAAACAGGACTCTATCTTTAAGGAGATGGGAATCCAAAATGGTGATATTATAATGGGGGTTGATGGAAAAGAGATCAACTCAGTTGATGATGCAATATCTTTGTATGATAAACTTAAAAACTCATCTGAAATGAAGATGCAAATTAGAAGACACGGTCAGATAAAGGAAATCTTGTATAATGTTGAATAGTGTTTTTTTAAGAAGGTTGTTGCCTTATATATTTGTTCTGCTCTTTTTTTTAAATTTAAATGTTAGAACTGTTGTGGCAGAACAAAACAGCAAAAATAAGGATAAGGAGAGTGAGTATGTCTCAATAGATTTTAATGATGTTGATATAAATCTATTTATTAAATTTATCAGTGAGCTGACACACAAAAATTTCATTGTTGATAATAGGGTTAAGGGTAATGTTACTATAATTTCACCATCAAAAATTTCAGTAAATGAGGCGTATCGAGTATTTGAGTCTGTACTTAATGTACATGGATTTTCCACAGTTGAGTCTGGAGATGTGATAAAAATTATTCCATCTCCTGATGCCCGCTCTCAAAATCTTGACACTGAGATTATAAATAACTCATCGTTTAGCCAACCGTCAGATTTATCAGCTAATACGCAATACAGTAAAACATTTTATAGTGGAAAAAGTGGAGATAAGATTGTAACTCGAATTATTCCTCTAAAATATGCTGATGCTGAAGAGATGAAGCGAATATTTACACCCATTGTCTCTAAAAGTGGAGTTATAATCTCATACTCTGATACCAACATGCTTATTTTAACTGACACTGACTCAAATATTGAGCGTCTATTAAAAATCTTAAAAGCTGTTGATGTTATGGGTATTGGAAAAAAGGTGTCTGTTATACCTTTGGAATATGCTGATGCTGTTAAGTTGGTTAATAACCTTTCTGAAATTTTTACAGCAAGAAGCAGAGGCGAAAAGGGAAAAGAGGATCCCAATATGACGGTTAAGTTTGTGGCTGACGAGCGAACTAACTCTATTGTCCTTCTTGCAAGCGAGACCGAGACAGATCGGGTAAAACAGCTTGTAGCACTTTTAGATCAAAAGATTCCAAAGGGAGAGGAGAAGGTTAGAGTCTATTATCTTGAACACGCATCTGCTGAAAATCTTGCCAAAGTTTTGATGGAGATTCCAACCTCAGTTGATAACGCCAAACAAGAGCCTGGCAAAAAGAGTCAGCCTGTTGTATCTAAATCGTTAAGAATCACAGCAGATAAAGCTACAAACAGCCTTGTTATTATGGGTGATAAGGAGGATTATCCTGTTTTGGAGGAGGTTATTGAAAAGCTCGATATTCCAAGGGCTATGGTCTATATTGAGTGTTTAATAATGGAGGTTAATGTTACAAGCGGATTTGAGCTTGGAACAGAGTGGCGAGCTGGTGAGAGTTTTGATTCAGACGATAGCGGCAAAGATCAAGGGGTCTATTTTGGTGGATTTGGAGGGGGCGGCAGCAGTAGCTATTCCAACTTTAACACAATCGCCACAACTGGCAATCTTCCAATTGGGTTTGCAGTTGGAGTTATGGGCAAAACATTAAAGATCGGCAATGTGATATTTCCATCAATAGGAGCAGTGGTTCAGGCATACAAGAGCAATAAAGATGCTCACATTCTATCAACGCCTCAAATTTTGACAACAGACAATGAGGAGGCAGCATTGACTATTGGTAAAAATGTCCCATACCAGACACGCTCTGCTGCAGACAATGCAACAGAGACATACAGCTCTTATGAGTATAAAGATGTTGGAATCACACTTAAAATTACCCCTCAAATAAGCAAAGATAGGCTGGTTAGGCTAAATGTTTTTCAAGAGATTACAAAGTTGGATTCAGTAAATCAGAACAATAACGATCGCCCAACCACTCTAAAACGTCAGATTCAGACCACATTGATTGTAGAAGATGGCAACACAGTTGTTATTGGGGGGCTGATTGATGAGAGTCTATCAGAGTCTCAGCATAGCCTCCCCTGTTTAGGGGATATTCCTGGCATGGGCTATCTGTTTAAAACGGTCTCCAAAGGGGCTGATAAGACTAATTTATATGTCTTTTTAACTCCAAAGGTGGTTAAAAATCCCTTAGAGGCTCAAAAGATTTATAATGATAAAAAAGAGCAGATTGATACTATAAGGCAGGGAGATATTAAACTATACAAAGGGGAGTAATCGTCAGTTTTCAAATAGCCTAAAAGCTCGGGATGACGATCAATTATAATTTTTAATTAATTTAATTACTAAGTTTATATTGTCCCATGTGCTGTAAATATTTCTTGATTCCAAACATTTTCGTTATGGAATTCTTTTTTACGTTGATTGCACAAATATTTGCAAATAGTACAATATGAGTCCATACATGGATCTAAATGTATTAGGACGTTTGCTTTACCCTTAAATTCAGTAACTATAATTTCTTCTAATTTTTCAGATTCGTTATGAGCCAGTTCCAAAGATAAATTTTTAGGTAATATAAGATGTAAATCTATATGGAAAAAATTCCCTGATTGCCAAGCTCTTAGATCATGAACATTTATCCAAGTATCTTTTCTGTTTGCAGATAAAATAGTTGATATTTTGTTTAACAAATTTGGGTCAGAAGCGTGCATGAGCATAGAAAATGCCTGTCGGATTAATAGTCCTCCTGTTACCACAATATTCAAGCCCACTATGCAGGCTATGATACCATCCCCCATATACCATCCTGTTATATTAACAACAAAAAGTCCTAAAACTACTCCTGCAGAAGTATATACATCAGTTAAAACATGCTTTCCATCTGCAGTAAGCGTTAAAGAATTCGTCTTTTTGCCTACATATATGAGTGATAAACCTAAAATCAAATTAATCAGGCTGGCTATTAATAAAAGAAAGGTACCTTCAGCAATATTTGGAATGGGTTGAGGAGAAAAAATGCGATCCCATCCTGTTTTAAAAATGCCTATTGATGCTAATAAAATCAACGCTCCTTCAAAACCAGCAGAAAAATACTCAATTTGTCCATGACCATAAGGATGAGATTTGTCAGCAGGTATCGCAGCAAAAATAATGCTTCCCAAAGCAAATATAGAAGCCGCTATATTAATTATAGATTCCAGAGCATCGGAAAGAATAGCAGAAGAGTTGGTAAGTCTATAAACATAGAATTTAAAAAGCATAAGCAAAGTGCTTACTAAAACTGAACTGATAATCGCAATGAGTCTTATCCTAAATTCTTTCTTATCATCTTCCATTTTTTATTGTTGCCCAGCGTGGGTGTTAAATCTATTCATCGCAGCCTGAACCCCATTTGAAAGGATAAATTGGCACGCATCCGCACTCATCTTTACAATTGAGTCCAACATCGTCTGCTCGTCAGCCTCAAATCTTCCCAAAACATGACCTGTAACCACGCATTTATCTTCTGTATCAGCAATAGGACGACCAACCCCAACCCTGATGCGAATAAAATTTTTTGTGCCAAGTGTCTCAATAATAGATCGAATCCCATTATGCCCCCCATGACCTCTATCTTTTACAACCATTATGCGTCCAAATGGCAAATCAAGTTCATCGTGCACAACAACTATATTATTGGTCTCAATTTTAAAATATGAGGAGATTTTTTGGATAGGAAAACCGCTTCTGTTCATGTACGACTGAGGCTTAACAAGAATGGTTTGATTGCCTTTGATGTTGCCTTTTGCAATATCGGCATCAAATTTAGAGCTATTAAAGGTGAGCTGGTGTCTATAAGAGAGTTCTTCTACAACTATAAATCCAACATTATGGCGGGTCTTAGCATACTCCTTTCCGGGATTGCCAAGACCCGCCACCATGTAAATCTGGCTGTCTGCCATGCTTTAAATAACCTTAAATTAAAAATAGAAGAGTAGATAATATGTTTTGCTAAAAACAGACAGTTAAATTTTTTACTCAGCAGCTTCTCCAGCAGCCACCTCAGTAGAAGAAGCCTTTGAGGTAGATGGAGGAACTAAAGTTATAACAGTAAAATTTACCTCATGTGGAATCTGAATATTTTCGCCAAGATCAATATCTTTAACATGGATAGCATCGCCTATCTCAAGGTTTGAGACATCAACACAGACAGAGTCAGGAACATCAATTGGACGGCAAATTAGCTCAAGCTCTCTTCTGATAATCTGAAGAAGTCCGCCAGCCTTGATTCCTGGGGCAACACCAGTTGCCTCAACAGGCACCATCACAGAGACTTTAACATTAATATCTACCTCTTGAAAATCTGCATGAAGATAATTTATTCCAAATACATCTGTCTGAATATCTTTAAGAAGCACCGTTCTTGATGGTTTAGAGTCTCCAGCAACCTCAAGATTTAAAAATAGACCTGTTGAACCATTTTTTCTTATTATTTCAGAGAAATCATAGTTAGCTAAAGAGAGTAATACTGGCTCAGTTTGAGGTCCATAAAGAATAGCTGGTATAGCGTTACTCTTTCTAATAGCACGAGAGGCTGTTTTACCAACCCCTTGTCTGATTTCAGCTTTTAAATCAATAAGTTCCAACTTTTTATCCTCCATGTGCTGCAATTAATTTTAAAATTTCAGCACCAAAATATTTTATATTTTTAGTTATTTGTTTTTTTTAATTTTTATAACGAGTTTACTTAGACAAAAAGGCAGTGTATAGAGTCGCCTCTGTAACTTCTAATAATAGCCTCACCAACAAGTTTTGATATGGATAGCTGCTTAATTTTTTTGCACTCAATGGCGTTTTCTCTCAATGGGATAGTATCTGTAACCACAAGAGTCTCTAAAGAGGAGTTCTCAATTCGCTCAACAGCAGGTCCTGATAATACTGCATGGGTGCAACATGCGTGAACAGATTTTGCCCCCTTTGCCTTAATAATTCCAGCAGCCTCTGCTATTGTGCCAGCAGTATCAACCATATCATCAAAGATAATAACAACCTTATTTTCAACATCTCCAATAATTGCCATAGCTTTAGCCTTATTGGGTGCACTTCTACGTTTATCAACAATTGCAAGAGTTGCGTGTAACCTTTTTGCAAAAGCCCTTGCCCTCTCAACACCGCCAGCGTCAGGAGAGACAACCACAAGATCATCTCCTGAAAAATTTGATTTTATATAGTCAAGCATCACTGGAGCAGCATAAAGGTTATCTACTGGAATGTCAAAAAAACCCTGTATTTGACCAGCATGGAGATCTATTGTTATTAGACGGTTTACCCCTGTGTTAGTAATTAAATCAGCCACCAATTTTGCACTTATTGGGACGCGTGGGGCAACTTTTTTGTCTTGGCGAGCATAACCAAAATAGGGGATAACAGCAGTGATATAACTTGCAGATGAGCGTTTCAAGGCATCTATCATTAAGAGTAGTTCAACAAGATTATCATTGACAGGGTTACAGGTTGATTGAATAACAAAAACCTCCTGTCTTCTCACATTCTCCTGAATCTCAACTTGAATCTCACCATCACTAAAACGCGTTAGCTTTGCACTTCCAAGTGGTTTGGAGAGGTATTCAGCAATTCTTTTTGCAAGATTAGGGTTTGAATTGCCAGAAAAAAGCGACATAGTACTCATAAGAACTCTCTAATTTAATACTCATGTTTTGTTGGCTGGGGCGGGAGGATTCGAACCTCCGAATGCAGGAATCAAAATCCTGTGTCTTACCGCTTGACGACGCCCCAATATTTAAAAAATGTTCATTTTGCAAAGGAGGTCAAAAAAATCTCTCTTTTAGTAAACCTCCATTTTGAGGAAAGTTCATTGAAACAGCGTTGAGCTTTTTCAAAATCAGAAAAAAGCGAGAAAAAAGTTGAGCCACTTCCTGTCATCATAACTTTTTGTTCTAAAAACTCAGACTTTGGAAGATAATCAACTAACTCTTGTCTGAACAATCCAATTTCAGGATAAAAGTGCGATGCAGAAGATTCAAGATCGTTGTGCATCAAGCCCTTAATTATATCTATGCCTTGATAAGATTTGATGTTTTTAATCTCAAATCTTTTTAGGAGGCACTTATTATTAGATTTAACAGATTTTGTCAATGCCAAATCAAGATTTTTATATACATTGCCTGTAGATGCTACCAATGCTGGATAAAAAAGCAAAATATAGATATTTTTTTTATCTAATATATCCAACAGAGGCAGGGGCGATAATCTCTCACCAACCCCTTCTGCTATTGCAGCTCCTCCAAGAATAAAAAATGGGACATCAGCACCAAGTTGAGAACCCATCTCAATCAATTGAGGGTCTGAAAATGGGAACCCATAAAATTGATTCATAGCTTTTAAAACTGCTGCTGCATTGCTACTGCCTCCACCAAGCCCAGCTCCTAATGGTATCTTTTTTTTAATATAGATACCCACACCCCTTAAATCATTTTTGCCAATAGCCAACATGCTACTATTAAAGAGCTTTACTGCCTTAAATGTAATGTTAGACTCATCTTGTGGAACCTCAAGATTGTCGCATCTTACCTCTATTTTAGGCGGCTTTTCTGATAATACGAAAGAGTTATCAAAAATTATCTCAATCTCATCATGTAGATCAATGCAAGCCATTAAGCTAAATAGATCGTGATAACCATCATCTCTTTTGCCAGTAACATAGAGAAAAAGATTTATCTTTGCATGAGATTTTATAAGCATCTTACCTTCACATAGGTCATTCTTAACTCGTGCAAAAGGCTCTTCATAAGTTTATCCTCTTCTAAGGCAAGATTGCCAAGAGTCTTTCTCTCCAGCATAGAGATAGTATCAATGGTCTGTTTGGCTATGCAAAGGTCTTTTGTTATTAAACCAGTTTGATGATCAGGAATCTCACCAAGTTGCACAAGAGCAGATGAATAAAGCGATATTATAAATGTTGAGAAATCGACATCTGGAAGCCTTCTGTTGTTACGCTCTTCATCTGAAGTGTAACTCTCTTTCATTATAAAATCTTTTCCTTGAGCCATTTTACCTTAATCTCCATTATGTTGGTTAATAAAAGCTTTCTTTGGGCTATCTTTAATCAATAGGTTCTAACTTAATAATAATATCAGCAACAGTTGTGCCCTCTTTATCTTTGTGAACAAAAAGAGGATTTATATCAAGCTCCTTTATTATTGGAAAGTGATCAACCATAGCCCTAAGGCTAACAAGGTTCTTTTCAAGCATTTCAATATCAGCTTGAGGCTCACCTCTGAAACCTGCAAGAATTGGATAGCCTTTAATGCTCTTGACCATTCTTCGCACAACATTTCTACCCATTGGAGCCATTCTAAAAACAACATCTTTATAAATCTCAACAAAGATACCGCCAAGCCCAAACATCACAGCATGTCCAAATCCAGGGTGGCGACTCACACCTAAAATAACCTCTTTGCCTGATGCTGACATCTTCTGAATAAGCACCCCTTTAAGTTCAGCAGATGGATTATAATCAATAGCAGACTTCATAATTCTTTCAAATGTTGATGTTACATCAGCGTCATTGTCAATTCCAACCTTAACCCCTCCAGCGTCAGATTTGTGAAGAATTTGAGGAGATACAATCTTCATAGCAACAGGGTATCCAATGCGATTTGCAATAGCGACAGCCTGCTCTGAAGTTGTTGCAATCTCCATCTCAAGTGTTTTAAATCCATAACACTTTAAAAGCTCGCTGCCATCTAACTCATCAAGTATGTAGTTACCATTATCAAGGTGCTGTTTGATTATCGTTTCTGCCTTCTCTTTGTCAAACTCAAGTCGATATTGCGGACGAATCTCACGAGATAACCACTTTTGCTGGGCATATAAAGCTCCAAGTGCACGGGCTGCACTCTCTGGAAATTGATAAACAGGGACATTATTCTGCTGAAGAAGTTTTACACCATCTGAAACATCAACAACCCCCATAAATGCACACACAATCGGTTTTACAGATTTTTTTGCAATACTTACAATTGCCTCTGCTGTCCCCATTGCATCTGTCATTGATTGAGGGGTTAAAATAATCAGAACGCTATCAACTCCAGAATCGCTTATAACTGTCCCTAAGGTGTTCTCATATCGATCTCGTGCTGCATCTCCAATAACATCAACAGGGTTGTGAAAATTGGCTGTTGGAGGCAGATATTTGTGAAGCTCGCGCACTGTCTCATCAGAGAATTTTGCAAGTTTAAGCCCTGAGTGTTCACTCATATCAGTAGCAATGATACCCGGACCACCTGCATTGGTAACAATAGCGATTTTGTCGCCTTTAGGAACTTTTTTAGATGCAATTGCCTGAGCATAATCAAACAGCTCGTTGACTGTGCGGCATCTAATAATTCCAGACTGCTCAAAGATTGCATCATATATTGTATCAGAGCCAGCAAGAGAACCAGTGTGTGAAGCAGCAGCAGCAGCTCCAGCATCAGATGTTCCAGATTTAATAACAACAACTGGTGTTGGATTAACCCCTGATGTCATCTCCCTAACCTCTGAGATAAACTCCTTAGCAGGGCGAGATAGCTCCTCCATGTAGATCATAACAACGTCAGTGTGTGGGTCTTTGTGGTAATATCTTAAAAGATCAAGCTCATCTACATCAGCCTTATTTCCAATAGAGATAAATTTTGAAAATCCAAAACCCTTATCAGCAGCAAAATCAAGAACTGCTGTGCAGAGTGCCCCGCTTTGGGAGATAAAAGAGATGTTGCCGTGAGTTGGCATTCTTTTAGAAAAACTTGCATTTAATGATACAGAAGGTGAGGGGTTTATAACGCCTAAGCAGTTTGGACCCACGAGTCTTATCTTTGCATCTTTGCACATCTGCTGAATTTTATGTTCAATCTCAAGTCCCTCGCCGCCAACCTCTTTAAATCCAGCAGAGACAATAACAATCCCCTTTACCCCTTTTGTGATACACTCTTCAACAGCACTAAGGGCAATCTTTGGGGGCAAAATTAACATTGCAAGGTCAACAGGGTCTGGAATAGCAGTAATACTTTTATAGCACTTTACACTTAAAATTGACTTTGCAGTTGGGTTGACAGGATAAAGAGTCCCCTGATAACCGCCATACAAAATATTTGCAAATATGTCATGCCCTACCTTGCCCTTTTGAGTCGATGCACCGAGCACAGCTATTGATTGAGGGGCAAAGATTGCGTCAAGTCTATCCATTATTATCTCCGTTTTTAAGCTATTTTACATTTATAATTTTAAAAATTTTTTCCATCAAACCATCAATTGCAACAACTGCGTCAGAATCATCAGGCAACTCAAGAAGCGATTTTCGCTCCATATCAAAATCAAGTAGCCTATCATCATTTGGAAGTGTGCAAAGAACCTCTACGCCAATTCTTGCAGCCTCATCAAGAAAAGTTTTCCCAAGCTCCATTGGGGCTCTATTTACCACAAGTCCAACTTTTGAGACGCTAAGTTTAAGGCTATCAAGCATCTCGTAGATTCTGCCAACAGCTCTTAATCCTCGTAATGCGTAGTCGCTAACAAGAAGCAACATATCAACTTTACCGCTTGTACGGCGGCTTAAGTGCTCCATACCAGCCTCATTGTCAACAAGAAGAAATTTATAGTTCTTCTCAAGATCATCTGTAAAGCGATTCAAGATATTGTTGACCATACAGTAGCAACCTTGCCCCTCTTGACGCCCCATCACAAGCAGATCAAACTCTTTTCGCTCAATAACCACCTGATTCATAAGCATCTCTAAATAGACAATTTTATCCATGCCAGATGGCACGCCCTGTGGGTCTTTCATAAAATCTTCTCTTATGTCCCCAACTGTTTTGGTTACATCTATGCCTAATGTTTCGCCCAAGTTGCTGTTTGGGTCAGCATCTACAGCCAACACAGGACCAAGTCCATTTTTTGATAAATATCGTAGCACAAGAGAACCAACTGTTGTCTTACCAACTCCGCCTTTACCTGCCAATGCAATAACTTTACTCATATCTTCTGCTTTTGCTCCAACTTTTAAGATTATTTAAAAAAAACAATTTTATTGGAGTTTACTTAATAAAATGGCTAATTTCAACTTTATATTGAAATAATTTGTCATTAGAAGAGAGTAAAAGAGACTTGCCCAAACCAGCCATATAATTTATAAAGAGTCTCTCTTTTTCTCTTGAATAAATAAACGTAATATAAAATTTTTTTTAAGGAGTTTAATCATGTTTGGTTTAGGAATGCCTGAAATACTTTTGATTTTAGCCATTGCTCTGATGGTTATTGGACCTAAAAAACTGCCTGATCTTGCCAAATCTCTTGGGCGTGCTCTTGGGGAGTTTAAAAAAGCAGCCCATGAGTTTAAAAGCTCTATTGATTTAGAGAGCACAGTTAAAGATTTTAATGATCCTGTAAAGAGCATTAAAAACGATCTTAAGAGCTTTTCTGATCCGCTAAAAAAAGAGGCTGATCCAGTGGTTGAGTCAACAACAGATAAAGCAGTAGAAAATCCCAAACCAAACAAGGAGCACTCAGAACCATTAGACCCATTAGATAAAATAAATCAGGCACTTAACAAAGCAAATGAATCAAAGATAGAAAAAGATAAGATAGAAAAAGAGCCAATAAATATTGAAAAAGCCTCATCAGAAGTTAAAACATCTGATATTCAAGATAAGGACAAAGAGATAAAATGAGCAAAAACGAAGATGATAAACTGCCATTTACAGAACATCTCTCTGAGTTGCGTGATAGGTTGATCCGCTGCACAGTTGCAATTATAGCTGGCTTTCTTGTTGCTTACATATTTAAAGAAAAATTGTTTGATATTCTTAATGCCCCTCTTGTGAAGGCTATGGGTGGCAATACTAAAATGATATTTACAGGTCTTCCAGAAGCCTTTTTTACCTACATCAAGTTGGCTCTGCTTGCTGGCGTTGTGCTGGCTACCCCTGTTCTTTTTTATGAGTTTTGGATGTTTATATCGCCAGGTCTATATAGGACAGAAAAAAAGTTTCTTGTTCCAGCAGTATTTTTATCTGTCATTTTTTTTGCGATTGGCTCAACATTTGGATATTTTATTGTGTTTCCTTACGCGTTTCAATTTTTTCTCGGATTTTCGTCAGAGACCATACAGGCAATGCCGTCAATGAAAGAGTATTTAAGTTTTTCCTCAAAGATGCTCTTAGCATTTGGATTTTCATTTGAGCTACCTCTGATAATTACCTTAATGGCACGAATGGGGCTTGTTACCGTAGATTTTCTTAAAAAGAATCGTAAGTATGCAATATTAGTAATTTTTATAGTAGCAGCAGTTATAACTCCGCCTGATGTTGTCAGCCAGATTATGATGGCTATACCACTTATGATATTATACGAATTGAGCATTATTGGGGCAAAATTCTTTAGCAAAAAAGGCGATGCTCAAGAAGACCCACAAGATGATGATGATAGCTATGAGAAAAAAGAGAAAGATGAGGGAAAAGATGAAAAAGATGAGCTATAAGCAGCAACTTTGAGCCATTTTACAAGCATCTACAAAAGATTGAGCAGCAGTGCTGCCCATGCTATCAAAATGGATATGAAGATAGCTTCCAAGTGTGTTGTTTATCTGATAACCATTAAGATTTATCTTTTGTCCGTCTCTTGCTGTTGTCTGATAAACCTGTTTTAACTTTAAACTATCGTTACTAACTTCAATTTTATGAGTCTCTTTATAGGTAATATCTTCATCTTCAATAGATGAGTAGTGAAACTCATGTCCCCTTAAAACCTCACCCTTTTTGCCGAGAATTGTATCTTGGGTTAGAGTTATCTCTCTGTATCCAAGTGATCTCATCTTTTTTGACATTACAGCAGAAAATGCAAAAGTGCCGACCATGGGGTATCTTTTTTTAGAAGGCTCTATATTTAGACCAGCTTTTTGATTTAAAATATTCTCCTCTGTAACCACTGCAATCTCTTTGCAAAGATACATAAAACCTCCGCACTCAGCATAAATTGGCAAACCTTGCAGACTCTTTTTAGCTATCTCATCGATCAGAGTGCGATTTTCAGACAACTTCTGTGCAAATAGTTCAGGATAGCCACCCCCTAAATATATGCCATTTGTATTAGTTGGCAAATTTGGCGATGATATTGGCGAAAACTCAACAATTTTTGCTCCGCACCTTTTAAGAGCCTCAATATTCTCCTGATAGTAAAAACAAAAAGCACTATCTCGTGCAACTGCAATGCAAAGCTCATAATCAGCATCTACTTTTAAATTTGAGTCAGAGTTTATTGTTGAAGCTGTTTTTTTAAAAGGCAGATTTTCAACCATCGCTTTGATAGAGCTGTTTTTATCGATCATCTCAATAAGTTTAGATACCACATCAGATTTGATATTATACTCATCTGATGTTACAAGTCCTAAATGGCGTTCAGGCATTGCAATCTCTTGGGTGCGTGGCAGATGTCCTAAACATCTTATGCGACAATTTGCCTCAACAGCCTCTTTAAGATAGCTGTAATGTCTGTTGCTGCCTGTTTTACTAAATATCACCCCAGCAAACTCAACATCAGGATCAAAATTTTCAAACCCCTTAACAACTGCCGCAGCACTTCTTGCCATGCTTTTAGCATCAACAACAAGAACCACAGGAAGCCTTAACCACTTTGCCATTTGGGCAGTTGAGCCAGCCTCTGATGTTCCGCTATAACCATCAAAAAGCCCCATAACACCTTCAACAACAGCTATATCAGCATCTTGACACCCTTTTGCAAAAATATTCTGATTTGCCTCTTTGGATAACATCCATGAGTCAAGATTATGGCTAATTTTGCCTGTCAATGCTCTGTGGTGTCCAGGATCAATAAAATCAGGTCCAACCTTAAATGGTGCAACTTTGTATCCAAGTTTTAATAGATAGGCTAAAATTCCAAGTGTTATGGTTGTTTTGCCTGATCCGCTTCCAGTTCCAGCAATTACAAATCCTTTCATAAATCCTACCTGCCTCTTCGTCTATCTTCTGACTCTCTTATTTTGCTCTTCATAAGAATAAGGTGTGCGTGCTGCTTTTTATCATCATCAGATAGCATCTCAAGGCTTTTGATAAGGTGAAATTTAGCACCCTTTAGATTTTTCATCTCATAGTAATAAAGACCTAAATAGTAGTGGGATAACCCTCCAGCATCTTTACCTATTTTATCAGATTTGCCCTTTATTGCTGCAAGATGGTAGTAGGCTTTAGGAAAAGAGTCCCCATATTTATCAATAACCTTTTCAAACCCCTTTTCTGCAACATCACCCATTCCAAGAGCAAGTTGTGCTTTAGATAGATAAAACAGAGCCTCAACTTCAACATCTTTCTCTTCAAGAGTCCCAAGCCCCTCTATTATCTCAATTGCCTGTTTATGCTCACCTTTAACTATTTTCATCTTAGCCATAGCCACAAGAGTATGAGGATCAAACGGGTTTATCTCAAGAGCCTTTTGAAGATGCTTTATTGATTCATCAACCCTATCTTTTCGCTCCATCAAAAGAGCCATGCCATAGTGGGCAGGAGCACTATTTGGCTCTTTTGATAAGGTGGCTAAAAGCATCTTTTCGCTCTCATCTTGATCTCCATACATTCCAGCAAGACGATATTTGACCATCTCAAACCTAAAAAGATCAATTGAGTTTTTTTGTAAATCCTTACCATTTTTACTTTTGCCCTGCTCTTTTCTTGATTCAATCCACGATTGAATATTGACTATCCTTTCAGTTGATCCAGGGTGAGTTTTAAGATAATCAGGAATAGTCTCGCTTCCAAACCAATCTCTGCTTCGTATCTTCTCAAGACCAGTAAGAAGCCCCTTGGGGTCAAAGCCAGATTGTGTAAGATAGACAAGACCCTTTTGGTCTGCCTCAGTCTCATGCTCTCTGCTGTATGCAAGCATAGCAGTCTGACCAGCAGCAAGAGAGCCAACCATCAAGGCTTGCCCAAGATCAGAGCCTCCCCTAACTCCGCCTGACGATCCTACAAGCACGCCAGCAAGAATCCCAGCAAGAGTGCCAATGCTCATTATTTTTGATCTATCAACCATATCAGATATGTGTCTGCATGATGAGTGTGCAATCTCATGCCCAATAATCCCAGCCAGCTCATCTAAGGTATCAAGCGATGTTATAAGACCTCTGTGGACAAATATATTTGCACCTGGTCCAGCAAAAGCATTAAACTGCTCCTCATCTACCACATAAAAAGAGTATCTTAACGGCTGAGGCGGAACAGCCTCTAAAATCTGCTCTCCAATATCTGTTACCAACGAGCGAACCATTGTGTCTTTGATAACTTTTCCTTGACGCTCAATTGCCTCCATAAACTCAACTGCAAGCTCTCTTTCTTGGGATATTGAGATTGCAAAGGCTAAATTGGTAGAAGAAGAGCCAAAAAAAAGGGGATTAAGAAACGTAATAGATATAAAGATCACAAATGCAGATTTAAACTTGATTAAAATAGATTTTAAATTCATGCCTCTATTAGGTTATCCTTTTTTTGCTTTTACTTGTTGCAATCTTTTGAATCTAAAATCTCTCTTATAGCTCTGCTAAGTTCTGCCCTTATTATTGGCTTTGTCAGCAGAGCACTTATACCCATCTCTTTTATCTTTTCAGATGTTAAGTTGTAACTAAAACCTGTGCACATTATTATTGGCATTTTAGGGGATATTTTAAGTATTGCTTCAGATAGCTGTGTGCCTGAAATGTTGGGCATTGAGAGATCAGTTATCACAAGATCAAACGCTTCAGGCTCTTTTTCAAATGCCTTTAGAGCCTCTGCGCTGCTTGTGAATGATGTAACTTTATAGCCTAACCGCTCAAGTATTTTTGTCTGCGGAATTATGATTGTCGCCTCATCATCAACAAGCAAAATCCTTTCGCAACCATTAGTTATGGTTTTAGTCTCAACTGGTAAGCACTCTTTTTCATCGCCCTCCATTGCTGGAAGCAAAATATCAAATGTGCTACCTTTGCCAATCGCACTTTTAACAGAAATTTTACCCTTATAGAGATTAACAATCCCATGCACAACAGAAAGACCAAGACCCGTCCCCTTGCCTTGAGGTTTTGTGGTAAAGTAGGGGTTAAATATCTTCTCAATTGTCAGCTCGTCCATTCCAATTCCAGTATCTGAAACTGAAATATAGACATACTTTACCCCTTCCTCATCTCTATTATCAAGAGTAACTGTAAGAGTTCCACCAGATAGCTCCATTGCATGAAAAGCGTTTACCATAAGATTCATTATAATTTGGTATATCTGCGTTGGATCAGTCATCACCATATTGCAATCTTGATTTATGTAATAGTTTACCTTAATGCTTTGAGGCAGAGTTTTGCGGATAAGTTTTATCGCCTCTTTTACTATTAGTATGGGCTGAACAGGCTGAATCTCATGGTTTGCCTCTCTGCTAAATGTTAAAATCTGCTTTACAAGCTCTTTTGCCCTCATGGCTGCTGAGTATATCTCTTTTACATAATCTTTTAGGTCATCAAAATTTGGATTTGAATTATCTGACGCACCTTTAGCAGCTAAGGCATCATTTAACATCTCTGAATATGCTGTGATGGGAAATAGGATATTGTTAAAATCGTGGGCAATTCCGCCAGCAAGTGCCCCAATTGCCTCCATTTTATGGGTGTGCCGAAGCATGGTCTCAAGCTCTTTTTGCTTTTTTCTCATCAAAATCCGTTCAGTAACATCTCTTGATATTATGAGTATAACATCTTGATTATCCCAATTGGTTAAAACAGCCTTTGTCTCAACATCTATATTGTTGCCATTAAATGTTAATAGTGGAATTGAGCTTTTGTAGCTTCTGCCTGATAGAGTCTTTCCAACAATATTGATAACATCATATTTTTTATCTGGTGGATAGATGTTTAAAATGTGCATTGATTTAAAATTTAGAGATGTGTACCCCAATTTTTCCTGTGAAGCCTTGTTTGTGTAGAGTATCTTGCCTGATTGATCAACAACAAATAGCATATCAGGTATTGATTGAAATAGTTTTATAAATTTACTGGCACTATTTTTAACAGAGGTCTGTGCATCAACTTTACCAGTAATATCAAACATAGAGGTAAATATGCAGGGTCTCTTTTTTAGCTCAACCATCTTTGAGCAGTAGATACCATAATGGAGAGTTTCAGATTTGGTAAAAAATGAGAACTCCTTATTTAGAATCTGCTTTTTTTCTACAAGAGATTTAATAAATCTCTCTCTAATATCACTGCTTGGATAAAATCCAATATCAAAAACACTCTTTCCTATGCACTCTTCTCGAGAGTAGCCAATTATTTTTAGCATACTATCGTTTAGATCAAGAATGAGTCCATCTTCAAGAGATGTTATCATAACTCCAGCAGTATTTATCTCAAATAGAGCGTTGCAGAGGCTATCTAAATCTTCTGATCTCTCTTCACCCTTTTTACAGGTGGCTATGTTGTATGGAAATTTCATAATTTAAGACTCCTTGTGACCCAAAGATTCTCTTATTTTTAGAGCAATATCTTTTAGAGCAAATGGTTTTTGTATAAAGTGAACGCTTTTATCTAAAACGCCATGATGTGCTATAACATCAGCAGTATAGCCTGACATAAATAGGCATCTCATATCAGGATAGAGTGATGTAAGTTTTATGGCAAGCTCTCGCCCATTCATTTTAGGCATCACAACATCAGTCATCAAAAGGTTGATCTTACCATCATAATCACGAGCAATCTCAATTGCCCTTTGCGAGCTACCAGCAGCAAGAACTGTGTAGTTAAGTTTTTTGAGCATAATTGCTGTCATCTCTAAGAGAGATGGTTCATCTTCAACAAGAAGTATTGTCTCGTACCCATGCAAAATAGGCTTTGCCTCATCTTTAGGAGCGATTTTAGCACCGCTATCTTCAATGTATCGAGGCAGGTATATATTAAATGTTGTACCACTGCTGCTACCCCCATTTTTACCATTTGGCTCGCTATAAACATTTATAAATCCACTGTTTTGCTTAACAATTCCATAAACAGTGGCAAGACCAAGACCCGTGCCTTTGCTAATATCTTTGGTTGTGAAAAAAGGCTCAAATATTCTATCAAGAGTCTCTTTGTCCATTCCACAACCATTATCGCTAACTGTTAGAACTACAAAATCACCCGGGATACAGCCCTCATGATCTTTTCGCATCTCATGGTTTGATGTGATTATAATATCAGTGTGCTTTAATTGCTCTACACAATCGCTGCTCTCAAATGTGATATTTTGTGTCTCTATAATAACTTTACCAGAACCAGCAATTGCATCTTTAGCATTTACACATAAATTTGCAAGTATCTGATCAATCTGCGAAGGGTCTATTAAAACTCTCCATAAGTTTTCACAAGGAAGCCAAATAAGCTCAATATTCTCACCAATTAGCCTATTTAGCATCTTTAACATGCTATCAACAGTATGGTTAAGATCAAGCACTTTAGGGGCTGCGGTCTGTTTTCTGGCAAATGCAAGTAGCTGGCGGGTTAAATCTGCAGAGCGTTTTGCAGCCTTTCGTATCTCCTCAAGGCTTTGATGGAGTCTGTTATTGGTATTTACCTCATAAAGTGCAAGCTCTGAGTGTCCAAGAATAACCCCAAGCATGTTGTTAAAATCATGGGCAACACCACCAGCAAGTCTGCCGATAGACTCCATCTTTTGAGATTGAATAAGTTGACCTTGCAACTTCTCCCTCTCCTCTTCTGCTATCTCACGCTCTTTAATTAATTGACGTAGCTCGTCATTTGATCTCTTAATTCTCTCTTCAGCACTTTTTAGCTTTTTGATGTTTTGATAAAGATAAAAAATAAGGGCGGACTGAAATAAAAATGCAATTAAAAGTATAAAAAATATGGCAGCCTCTCTGGCTCTTACTAAAGAATCTCTATTTTTTACAGCAGCCTCAGCCTCCAATTTAGAGGTAATATCGTTGATTATGGCAAACAAAATCGTATTACCAGAAACTTTTATAGGATAGGTATGTATCTCAACATTAATAATTCGCCCATTTGCAAGACGATGCTTTAATTGAAAGTTATTTAGCTCTCCATTTTTTGCCCTTTGCATAAGTTTAAAAGTATCATCTGGTGATAAAAGGTTTATGTCAGAGAGCTTCATGCCAGTAAGGGTTGGATAGCCATAGTAGTCAATAGCAGCCTGATTTGCATCAATTATAATACCTGTTTTAGGGTCTGATAACCACATCATAGTACCATGCTTTTCAAACATCTCATAACCAAAAAAGCTGTTTTGAGCAATAGCGTCCCACTCCTTAATTAACCCTTTTGCAGTTTTATTCATAATTATAGATTTAGGAGGAAGCATATTATATGAGATATTATACTTCTCAAGTGCTGCATCGTTAAAGACAAATTTGTTTGGACTTATCATCTGAACTGGTATTTCAGATACTGGTGTGCCATTTAAGATGCGAGTTGCAATCCTTGAAGCCCACTGACCTTGTGAGTAGCCGTGATTAACTTTGCCTCCAAGTGCACCAAATGGTAGCATAAAATCCCAAAAACCAAATATAGCTGCCTCGCTGCTGCTCTTTATGGACTCAATGGTCTCCTTTACACTATAAGTTTTGCCAGAAGGCGTTGATAAAAGCGGACCCAACACTATAAGAATATCATCAATGTCATAATCTTTAAGCCTATTTTTAAGCTCATCTAATTCAAGTTTATTTAAATAGTTTAGGGGTAATCTGCTTTGCACCTCTAATATTGTCTCTTGAAATATCTTAAGATTTCTCTGCTCTGTAATCGAAGAGCCAACTACTACAGCCACCTTTTTTGCATTTGGTCTCAATTTGAAGGCAAGCTCTAAAGTCTCTTTAACAGAGATTTGTTCATTTACGCCTGTATAGTTGGTCAACCCCTCAAAGTTTTTGGGATCAAAGTTGTTTATACCGCAAAAGACAATTGGAGGGGTGGTGTCTGCTTCTATTTCAAATATATCTTTTTTAGCTTTTAAAAACTGGAGAGCATTATCATCACTTACAATGATTAGATCAAAAAATATCTGTTTTGATTTATATTTATTTTTATAAAGAGCCTCCATAAGATCAAGATACTCTTTTGAGCTATTTCGCTGTGCGTCAAGATGTTCGGTATAGATTATTGTATTGTCAGTATTGTTAAGATTCTCCATTATACCCTTGTGGATAGACTCATTCCACTCATAGCCTTGATGGTATGAGTGGAAAATAAGTATTTTAACGCTCTTGGTTTGGCTGTAACTATTAATAGCCCCAAGTGGGAAGAGCAAAATAGCCATCATAATAGCTAAGGTATAGAGTATTGAGATAGATCGTTCCACTATGACCATTATCGTGCTCCTTGTTTCTTCTGCTATGATTAGATTAAAAGATATATTATTTTTCATAATGGTTAAATTATGATCTTGCAATCTCCTCAGCCTCACTTATGCAATACATAAGATGTCGTGGTAACTTGGCATCACCGATAAAATGAAAATCTGCACTGGTTAAAGGCTCAAATTTTTTAATCTCTCTAATCGGTGTATATTTTTCTGAAATAACAACCATATCGCACCCATCTATAAAAACAGCTTCACCATCTTTTATATGAAACTCCACGCCACGATCTGTAAATTTATCAATCGCCACATTTTTGTAAAGTATAACCCCTCTCTTTTTAAGGCTCTCCCTTAAATAGTAGCGGTCATTGGCTGACATCTCCTCTGCATAGCTCTTTTTTCGGTTGAGTACATAGACCTCATTGTTTTGGGCAGCAATGTAATCAGCAGTGATAAGACCTGTCATTCCACCGCCTATGACAATAACCTTTTTACCAGTTGGAATAGCCTCCTGATTGGACTCCTCCATAATATCCACACTGGTTACAACCTCCATCTTACTCTGAAAAAGCCCCTTAACCATTGGCATATCTGGCATTGAACCAGTTGCTACAACAACTTTATCTGGATTAAATGATTTTAAAATCTCTTCATCAAGTGGTTTTCCATAAACTATCTCAACATTTAGCCTTTGAAGCTCATTTTTAAAAAACTCAAGAATATCGCCAAGTTCACCACGTCCTGGTGCTTTAGAGGCAAGCAAGAGCAAACCACCTGAATTTTGCTTTTTTTCCACAACCACAACTTTATGACCCCTAATTGCAAATAGGCGAGCAGCAGCCATACCAGCAGCTCCAGCTCCAACAACCAAGATTTTGGATTTTTGTTCAGATACATTTTCAGATGTTGTTTTGGATAGTTTTTCTAAATTATTTGTGAAAAAACGATTCTCTTTTTGATGCTCCTCTTTTAGTTTATACTCTCTTCCAACATCAGGATTTGCAACGCACCCTCCAGGCTCTTTTGCCAAAACTGCATGAATACAACCCAAGCAGCACCCAATACATGGGCGTATTTCAGATAGTTTGCCCTCTTGTGCCTTTATCGGCAGATATGGATCAGCAAGCAGAGCACGCCCCATTGAGACAACATCAGCCTTTCCATCTCTTAAAATCTCTTCAGCAAGTAGCGGGGACTTTATTCTTCCAACAGTGATAACTGGAATTGAGACATGCTTTTTAACCTCTTGGGCCATATAGACAAAACAGCCGTGAGCAGAGTACATAGATGGGATAGTAAGCTCCGTGGAGCCATAAACTCCGCCAGATACATGCAGATAGGCAACTTTAGCCTGTTCAAGCAGGGGTGCAAGTTTTACAGCATCTTCAAGCTCCCAGCCGTTTTTAATGTAATCTCTGCCATTAATGCGAATACCAACTGGAAAATCCTCCCCAGCCTTTATTTTTATATCTTCAATTATCTCAAATAAAAAACGGGTTCTATTTTCAAATGTTCCGCCATACTGATCTTGCCTGATATTTGAGTTTGGAGACATAAACTGATTTATCAAATAGCCGTGTGCAGCATGAATCTCAACAAAATCAAATCCAGCATCTTTGCAGCGTCTTGTGGCATTACCAAAGCACTCTACAAGCTCTTTGATCTCATCAACTTCAAGTGCCCTAACTTCGCCCTTTACAACTGCTGGAGCAGGAATGGGAGATGGTGCAACCTTTTGGGGAAGGTATGATTGTCGTCCTCCGTGCATCAGTTGAACTCCAAATTTAACGCCATAAGGCTTTACCTGTTCAACCATTTTTTGAAGTGCAGGGATAGAGCTATCTTCATATAAAATAGGCAGATCAGGCAGCTCTTGACCTCCAGGGTGGACACTTCCTCCGCCAACAAGCATCATGCCAACCCCTCCTTTTGCCCTTTCAACAAAATATTGAGTCAACTGATCTGTAACATGGCATTTATCGTCAACGCCAAAATTTATGCTCATTGCAGACATCATAAGTCTGTTTTTAGAAACCATAGAACCAATTTTAACTGGATTAAAAATATGGGGAAAATTTGTCATTGCTTTTGCTATCCTTAAAATTGTTAAGCGTGTTGTTGGTTATTTTTGTAATTTTAACTCTTTAAGATATTTGATCTTATCTCTTATTTCAGCAGCTTTTTCAAATGCCAAATCAGCGGCTGCCTGTTTCATCTGCATTTCAAGAGCTTTAATTTGCTTATCTATCTCTAAGTTTTTATCTATTTTTCTATCTATTGGTTTAGTTGTGCGATATGAATCTACGCTCTCTGCAACTGCCATAAGATCAAAGTCGTCAGCAGCTTTATTATCAGCCACTTCAAAAAGTTGAGGTGAACCAACCTTTTTTTCCATAGTGTAATCAAATAGTTTAAGCTCTTTTTGAATAGTTGATGGCACAATTCCATGCTTTTTATTGTATTCTCTTTGGATAATCTGTCTTCGTTCAGTCTCCTCAATTGCCCGCTTCATTGATGGTGTAACTCTCTCAGCGTACATTATAACCTTTCCAGCCAAATTTCTTGCAGCACGCCCAAATGTCTGAATTAAAGAGCGGTATGAGCGTAAAAAACCCTCTTTGTCTGCATCTAAAATGGCAACAAGCGACACCTCAGGAATATCAAGCCCCTCTCTTAAGAGGTTTATACCAATTAGAACATCAAATATTCCTTTACGTAAATCTTGAATAATATCAATACGTTCAACTGTTCCAATATCAGAGTGAAGATATTTAACCTTTATTCCAAGCCCTGACAAATAGTCAGTTAAATCCTCTGCCATTCTTTTTGTGAGGGTGGTAACTAAAACTCGCTCTTTTAGCTCTGCTCTTTCTGGCTCTATCCGTTTTATTATCTCTTCATAAAGATCATCAACTTGATGTTTTGCATCTCTAACCTCAACTTCAGGATCAAGAAGCCCAGTTGGTCTTACAATCTGCTCTGCAATCTTGCCTTCTGCCTTTTCAATCTCATAATCAGCAGGGGTAGCTGAGACATAGATAACTTGAGATATTTTATCTTTAAACTCCTCAAATTTAAGAGGACGATTATCAACAGCAGATGGCAGACGAAATCCATACTCAACAAGTGTGTTTTTTCGGGATAGATCGCCTTTATACATTGCACCAATTTGAGGAACAGAGATATGGCTCTCATCAAAAAATATAAGAAAATCATCAGGAAAATAGTCAAGCAGTGTTGGCGGAGGCTCTCCTGCGTTTCTGCCTGTAAGGTGGCGTGAGTAGTTTTCAATCCCTGTGCAGTAGCCTATCTCAATTATCATCTCAAGATCGTAGCGGGTTCGCTCCTCAATACGTTGTGCCTCAAGAAGTTTTCCCTCTTTATAAAAATACTCAAGCCTCAGTGCAAGCTCATCGTTTATGCTCTTAATTGCCCGATCTCGAGTCTGTTTCATTGTAACGTAGTGAGATGCTGGAAAAACTGCTGTCTCTTGCAGAGTATTTAGGATTTTTCCTTTAAGTGGATCAATTTCAGATATGCTCTCAATCGTATCGCCAAAAAAGTCAATTCTAAGAGCCTTATCCTCCTCATAGGCAGGAAAAATCTCTACCCTGTCGCCCCTTACTCTAAATGTGCCGCGATGAAAATCAATATCGTTTCTCTCATACTGTATGTTGACTAATGAGGCTAAAAGTTTCTCTCTTTTGATCTGCATATCAACACTAATCTCAACACGCAGAGCAAGGTAATCTTCTGGAGCACCAAGTCCATATATGCACGAGACGCTTGCAACTATAATAACATCTCTTCTTGCAAGAAGTGATCTGGTAGCAGAGTGTCGCATCTTGTCGATCATCTCGTTGATAGCAGAGTCTTTTTGGATATATGTATCACTTGATGGGATATAGGCTTCTGGTTGGTAGTAGTCGTAGTAGCTGACAAAATATTCAACTGCATTGTGGGGAAAAATGGATACAAATTCATTATAAAGCTGGGCTGCAAGGGTTTTGTTTGGTGCAACAACTAATGTTGGCTTTCCAACTTTGGCAATTATATTTGCCATTGTAAATGTTTTGCCTGAGCCTGTAACTCCAAGCAGAACCTGATGCTTTGCTCCATCAATTAGCCCTTTTGCAAGATACTCAATTGCCTCTGGCTGATCTCCAGTTGGTTTAAATTGGGATACAAGTTTAAATGGGGATACAGATTGGTAGCTCATTCATCTCCGAAAATCTCGATAATTTATTGGATTATTAGTATGATTTATATTTGATAAATATAGCTTTTAAGAGCCTAATAATCAATCTTTAATCTTGATGTTGGTGGCTCTAAAAATCTATTTTTAACAATAAAATGTTGACTCAAAGATTTCCATGATGTATAAGCACCCCATTGTTTGCTGGGTGATCGTCCAATGGTAGGACTGCGGACTCTGACTCCGTCAATCGAGGTTCAAATCCTTGTCACCCAGCCATATAAAATCAAGGGGTTACAGCCTGACAGCTGTAACCTTTTTTTGTTTGATCTCCCATAAAAATCCAAAAGCCAGAAAAAGCATATTATAGAAAATCCAAACCAATATACAAAGCATAGAAATAAGATGAAAAAAATTTACTCCCCTGAAGAGATAGACAAATGTATTGCCATGCTTGAAGATATGGCTGAACAGACTGAAATTATTGCCAATATTCCAGAGTCTCAAAGAATTGCACTGCTGTCAGCTGCAGGAAGAGTCTCAAGACCAGATAGAAAATATCTTAAACAGAGACGCAAAGAGATGAATAAAATTCAGCGTCAGCCAATAGTTGAACAAGAGAGGCGGGCAAGAGCAGCTACAGGCATTAGAAGCTCGCGAGATGTTGAGATTTTTGAGGCACCAGAGCAGATAACAGCTGTTCCATCATCTTTTGAGCAGGCATTGAACTCTCCA
>JADFZO010000028.1 GCA_015232465.1 Desulfamplus sp. | reverse complement strand
TGTTGAGGAGGCTGTAAATAGCATTGGAATTGGTTTTTTGTTTGCACCCACATTTCATAGTGCTATGCGTTATGCTGCCAAAGCAAGAAAAGAGGTTGGAATTAGAAGCATTTTTAATATGTTAGGACCACTTACAAATCCTGCTGCTGCAAGGTGCCAACTTTTAGGGGTGTTTGCTCCGCAACTGACTGAGATGTTTGCAAATGCTTTAAAACTTCTTGGCACTTACCGAGCATTTGTGGTGCATGGGCACGATGGAATGGACGAGATTACAGTTTGTGATAAAACTCGTGTATCTGAACTAAACGATGGGGTTATTCGATCGTATGATCTTGATCCAGCCCAATTTTTTGGCGAATATGCAGACCCATCAGAGCTTAAAGGGGGCGATGCCAATACTAATGCTGCTATCACAAGGTCTATCTTAAATTCTGATAAAGAGACTAAAGAGGGCATCGCAAAAGCAAAACGCAATATCATACTTATAAATAGTTCTGCTGCACTTGTTGCTGCAGATGCTGCAACCAATTTAGCTGATGGGATAAAAATGGCTCAAGAGTCAATAGATTCAGGCAGAGCAATGGATAAATTAAAGCAACTTGCAGATTTTACACAGGCAAATGGATAAAAAATAGGAGTTATGGCTAATATGGGTGTGTCAGGTTTTTTAAAAGAGGTTATTTCGCTAAAAAAGATAGATATAAGTCAGGCAGAGCGAATTGTGCCACTTACCCAAATCAGGCAAGAAGCTGAAGATACATTAAAGGGTAATGCTGCTTTATATCGAGAGCCTTATCTATTTTTAAATTCCATTAAAAGAGCAAGGGCTGGAAAAGTTGGGATTATTGCTGAGATCAAAAAAGCCTCGCCATCTAAAGGTGATATAAAGCCTGATCTTGATCCTGCAAAATATGCTGATGAATACACAAAAGCAGGTGCATCTGCAATTTCAGTTCTTACAGAGAGCCACTATTTTAAAGGCTCTATTGATGATTTAAAGGCTGTACGGGCAACAACTCATCTGCCTGTGTTAAGAAAAGATTTTACACTCTCATCTTATCAGATTTATGAGGCTAAGGCTGCTGGTGCTGACTCTATTCTTTTGATTGTTGCTATGTTGTCAAAAGAGCAGTTAAAAGATTATGTGGCACTTGTGCGTGAGCTTAAAATGGAGCCGCTTGTTGAGATAAATTCAGAGTGGCAGCTTGATAAAGCTCTATTTTCTGATGCCAAAATAGTTGGGATAAATAATCGCAACCTTGAGACTCTTGAAGTTGATTTGAATGTATCAAAGCGGGTTGTGCCATTTTTCACTGAAGGTCAAATACCTGTTGAGGCAAGCGGAATCTCATCTTCTGATGATATAAAAAAGGGGTTGGAGTCTAACATTTTTAATTTTTTAGTTGGCGAGAGTATTGTTAGGGCTGAAAATACAAAAGAGTTTATCCAATCTCTTATAAATACAGATATAGATAATATTTCAAAAAAAAGCGGTGATTTAGATAATTTTGTAAACGATAAAGAGATATTTATAAAAATATGTGGCTTAACATCAACTGAGGAGGCTTTATCTTGTGCCCAAGCTGGAGCTAATGCTATTGGATTTATATTTTATCCTAAAAGTCCTCGATATATTACACCTGAAAAAGTGGCTGAAATAACAAAAAAACTGCCAAATCATATCGTAACTACGGGAGTGTTTGTCGATGAGGATTACGATTCAGTTATTAGGATTGCAAAACTCTGCTCTTTAAAAGCTGTTCAGCTTCACGGCAATGAATCTCCAGCACTTGTAGGGCAGCTTAAAAAAGATGGGCTTATTGTTATTAAATCTCTGTTTGCTGCTAAAGAGCCTCATCTTAGCAAATCTGACATCTACAGCGATGCTGATGCTATTTTGGTGGAGTATGGAAAAGGGGAGTTGCCCGGAGGAAATGGTGAGAGTTGGAATTGGCAGCTTGCAGCAGAGGCGATCATTGCAAAAGGTAGTGATAAAAAAGATACACACATTTCAAATAGGCTAAAAATAGTTCTTGCGGGTGGGCTTAACCCTGATAATATAAAAAAGGCGATACAAGATGCCAATCCGTGGGGTGTTGATGTTAGCTCTGGTGTTGAATTATCGCCCGGAAAAAAAGATATTGGTAGGGTAAAAAAGTTGATTGAAGAGATAAAATATAGGTAATTGTTGCGTTTTTATTGTTTCTATCTTTTTATCTATTATGTAGGGGCGTAGCGTGCGTGCTACGCCCACCACCCACCAACGCCCCCACAAAAATATTTAAGCTACTTTTTAACTATAATCTTTTGACCAATTACAATTGCATCATTAATTGTCATCTTATTCATTGCCCTTAACTGCTCAACAGTTGTCTCGTATCTCTTGCTGATGTTATAAAGCGTATCACCTTTGGCAACTGTGTGGTAAACCACCTCACCTTTGCTGTCTGATTTTGGCTTTGTCTGACTCTGTTTAGCTGGTGATGCAGTTTCAGACTTTGTGTTTGATGCTGTTTTAGTTGTTGCTGCTGTCTGCTTATCTGGTTGCTCTTGGCTTTTGCTACTTGATTTAGCTGCTGTTTTGATCGTATCTGACTCATCTTTTGATGGTTGCTTTGCCTCTGCTGCTATATCTTTTTTTGGTGCTGATACTGGTTTAGATGCTGCAATCTCTGATTGTTTAGATGCGTAAGAGTCAATCGTAGCTCTCATGTTGCTAAGAGATTTGTTGTTTCTCTCAACATCTTTTATGATAGCAGATAGTTTGTCATCTATCTTATCAACTCTTGCTGTCAAAACATCAAATTTAACAGACATAGCAGTCTCAACCCTCTCAATCCTTGCTACATAGGGTTTTATGTCTGGCACATCAAATTTTGGTTTACCATCAGAATCGACCTGACTTGCATTAATAGCCTGCAACATCTCCTCAAGTGTAGTCAATTTCTGCTCAAGAGTTTTGACACTCTCTGAAATAGGAATGTTTGAATCCTCACTAACAACCTCTTTTTCCAACTCTTTATTTGGCTCACCTGACGGTCTTAGAAATACAAAAAAAATAATTAATGTAATGATACCTGCACCAAGAAATACAAGCGAAAGATCGCTCTTTTTAAGCATAGATTTGCCGGGCAAATCTGTTCCTGATGCTATTTTTTTCTTGTTTCTCCTGATAATGTTCTCTTTCATCAAATCATCAGGCTCTTTTTCATCTTGTAATGAATTGTAATTGTCCATTGGTTTCTCTAAAAATTAATCTTAAAAATTCTATTATAGTTATTATTTATTATGGTTATGCTGCCATCTGTCCAAGAAGAGATATTACATTCTTAGGCTGTGCATTAGATTGAGCCAATGCAAAAAGCCCAGCAGTTCGTAAATTCTCAATCTGCTTCATGTTCATTGACTCTTGAGCAAGATCAACATCTTTTATTGCTGATTCAGACTGGTATGAACTAACCATACCAACCCCAAGAGAGTTAATAGTTGATGCAAGCTGATTCTGAGTTGCCCCGACATCTGCTCTCATCTTTGATGTTGCCTCCATAGCATCATCTACCATCTTAAGTGAAGCCTGACTGCTCTCAACGCTTGAAATATCAATCTGCGATAGCGATGATAATCCTGGAGAGTCAGATAGTAGGGTTTGACCATTAAACTGGGTCCCCTCATAGAGCTTTCCAAGAGACTCCATTGATTTTGCAATATCTTGTCCAAGTGCTCCTCTATCTGAAGAGCTTAAAGCTGACGATGAGGCTTGAAGCACTTTATCGCGTATCGACTGCATAATTGAACCAGCTTCGCCTAAAGCACCATCTTTAATCTGGGCAATATTGATGCTGTTATTAGCATTCATAATCATCTGAGCAGCACCTCGTGCCTGACCTCCAAGTGAATCGGCAATCATCATGCCAGATGCGTCATCAGCCGCACTGTTTATCTTTTTGCCAGTTGAAAATCGTTGAATTGAACTGTTCATATCAACATTTGATTGATTTAATGAGTTCAATGTCCTTGAACCAGCTATGTTGCTATTTATTGATAAAGACATGCTGCACCTCCTTAAAATTTAAGCCCAAATATAGAGCTATTAAAAATATTACTGATACAAACTTGAATAAGTTTATATCTGATTTATTAAAATGTCAATCAAAGTTCTCTGACTATCCTGAACCCAAGACTGTTACGTTTTGCCATAGGTTTATAAAAACTTCTCTTTGCACTTCTACAATGTCTTGAGGGCAGATGCCACCCCCCGCCTCTTAAAACCCTGTGATCTCCATCTTTTGAGATTGGATCCACGATATTATTTTTATAAGTTGAGGTAACAACCCCTGTTCTTCCAAACCAACCAGCTTTCCAACCACATGAGTCCATACACCACTCTTGAACATTTCCCTGCATATCGTAGATTCCCCAACTATTTGGCTTTTTTGTCTTAACAGGGCGTGGACCCAAATTGTCAGGCGAGCCTTTGTATCCAGAGTTTCCGCAATACCAAGCTATCTCATCAAGAGCTGGCTCAATCGGGAGACATAGCTCTTGAGTAATATCTCCATTTGCAAAGGCAGTTCTGCTATTAGCTCTACAAGCATACTCCCACTCTGCTTCAGTTGGAAGCCGATATTTAGTAGTTCCTTCCCACTCATTTAGAACACGTATAAACTCAATGCACTGATCCCATGATACAGTATCAACAGGGCAACTCTCGCCACAATCAGGAAACGATGATGGGTTAAAACCAACAAGTTTTTTCCACTGCCCTTGAGTAACCTCACTCTCTTGAATATAAAACCCCTTTGAGATAACAACAGTGTGAATATCTTCATTCCAATCTCTTCCAATCTCATTTTTAGGGCTACCCATTAAAAACTCTCCAGCAGGCACATAGATAAATGTCATACCAAGTTTATTGCTAACAGAGCGTTCTGATGCCAATAGTGCAAAGCTATCCAGCAAGAGTAGAAGGCAGGTAAATATACTAAGTATAACTATAACTCTCTTTAGTGAAACCATTTTTATACACCCCTATTATTTAAATATCGGTAAAAAGTTTTAAGATTTTAATTTATAAAAAATATGGCAAAATCTCTTGCAACATATAGCAATTAATCATATTTCATAATATCATAAGTTTTAAATCAAGATTTCATATATCAAACAACAATTAGGAGTAAAATAGATGAAGATAAAATTTTTTGCCATTGGAGGCACTATTGACAAGGTCTATTTTGATGCTTTAAGCACCTACCAAGTTGGTCCGCCGGGCATTGAAAATATATTACGCGAAGCAAGGGTCAATTTTGATTATGAGGTTGTATCTCTTCTAAAAAAAGATTCGCTTGATATGACACCCGAAGATAGAGAGCTTATATACGAAGCTATCTCAAAGGAGCAAATTAAGCATATTGTCATAACTCACGGCACTGACACTATGATTGAGACAGCTATCAGGCTAAAAGAGATTAACCAAAAGGTGATAGTCATCACAGGTGCAATGGAGCCAGCATGTTTTAAATCAAGTGATGCCTCATTTAATCTTGGAAGTGCAGTAGCAGCAGTTCAAACTCTCCCATCTGGTGTCTATATTGCGGTGAACGGAAGAGTCTTTGATCCTACAAAGATTAAAAAAGATCGAAATTTAAAGCAGTTTGTTGAAAAATTAGATTAAGGCTTTGCATAAAAAAGTGATAATTTTCCTGATAATTATTTGACAAAATATGGTCATACATAATATGAAATCTCATTTTTTATGACAGTTTGGTTTATAGTGTTTATTATAAATCTTAAAATTCAAAAAAGTTATTTTAAGGAGAGTTATGGATAAAGAGTGCTCAGTAGAGAAAACTAAAAAAGTAAGAAAAAAAAGGGCAAAAAAAGATGCCATAAAAAAAGAGGGATATGCTGCTATAAATCCCTCTTCATATAAAATTGGCAGACTGGTCAACATCAACACTGGAGTTATAAACACATCTTCTTCTGCGGGGCTATCAAGTGTGGGTAGCCTTGTATTTAAATATAGCGATAAAGAAGATGATAACCTTCAAGTAACAGATACAAAGGCACAATCTATATTTTTAGAGAGTTATGGCTACTATCTTGGAGACATAGTTATCAACGATGACTCCCCATTTTTAATTGACGCTCAACCTAAAATAACCATTCAAGAGGTCGATTTTTCCAATATATCATCAGAGATTTTAATGAAGATAAGGGCGATGAGCATTGGATTTACTGAACTAAACAGCAGACAGATATTTGCTCTGGATAAATTCATCCGTGAAAATATGAATCAAAAGAGGTTTAGTTCGATACATTTGACGGTTGGATCACAATAAAGGCTGCTCGTGAAGTATCGCAAAATCGTTTAGCCAGCCCCCATATCTCATCTAAATCAACTGAACGGTAATCTTCATCTATGTTGGCTGCCCACTCTATCTTTTCAGGGTGATTTAAAGAGCCTGACATGACTGAGTTTAGCCAATAACTGTTAGTTCTTTTAACATCTTTTATGTAGGTTAAAATTGGCACAAGAACAAGCTCCAACTCTTTATCGGATATTTGTTGAGTTGTCATTGAATCTGCTATTCTCTCGGTCTGTTGAATAATATCATCAACCTTATCAGGTGAGACATTAATAACAGCTCGCATAACGCCATAACCTTTATAGTTTTGAGATGAGTCGTTATAGGCATAAGGGGAGTATGTTGCCCCAAGCTCTTCACGAACTGTTTTTCTTAACCTCTCTGATAGTATTTTAGATAGCAAATTTAACCGTCTGGTCTGTTTAATGTTCCAAAAATCATCAGTTGGAAATGCCATCACAACAAGAGCTTTATCAATCTTACTGTCAACTTGAAGCTCTATTTTTTTACCCTCTGGAAAAACAATGTGATCGCGTCTCTCTTGCTCCGCACGAGTAGCCACCCTCTTTAAAGCCATAGAGCCAAAATATTTTGAAGCATATGCAATAACCTCTTCAACATCAATATCACCTACAACTGAAATCTCCATCTTTGACTGTCTAAGAAAAGGGGTAATCCACCTTCTAACATCTTTCATGCTCAAAGATTGCATCTGCTCAAGAGTTGGCATACCAAAACGGGTATCACCACCTGCTAAAAATACCTCGCCCTTAAACTGCATCATGCCATCAGTAGTGCTTAAAAGCTCTTGAAACATCTGGCTATAACGATTTTTAAATAGAATAAGAGCCTCTTCATCAAAACCAGGATCCATTATTAAAGTGTATAAAAGTTGAAAAAGAAGAGTGGTCTCATTAGGAGCTGCTGACCCTGAATAGACAAAAGAGCCTTCATCTATACTAAAGCTAAAGCTGATGTTCTTTCCAGCTAATGCTGTCTCAAGCTCGTCCCTATTTAGTTTTCCCACACCACTTTCATTTATAACCCCTTGGGTTAAAAGGGCAAGACCTTGCTTTTTCCATGGCTCTGATTTTTTTCCACCTCCAAAGTCAAACCTGTATATAAATTCCCCTTTTTTGAAGTCTGTCTTTTTTACGTTAAGCCTAACTCCATTTTTAAAGTCAACCATACGGATTCCAAGTGAATCTAACATCTTATCCTTTTCAATATTGGCTCTACTACTTTCAGGTTCTGGTAGATATGGAAAAACAACATCATCGTTATTTTCTACTTGTGTAACCTCAACCTTTTGACTCTTGTGGTAAAAGCTTAAAATAGATGCCTCTGGCGTAATTCTCTCCTCTTTAACAAGAGCATTACCAGTAACCTCAATAAGTCTATGATCTGCAGACCAGTTCTCTTTAAATGCCCTGTTGACATCTTCAACTGTAAGATTTTCAATAAAATTTTTAAGAATCCCCCGCTCTTGTTCAGGAGATAAAAATACTCTATTTCTATTAATTGAACTTAAAATCTCCCTTGCAAGAGTTCTGCTTTCACGAGTTGAAGCCTCTTTTACAGCAGTCTCAAGACCAAGAAGAAAATCTGCCTTTACACGCTCAAGTTCAGGCTCAGTAAATCCATAATCCAAAGCCCTGCGAAGCGTCTTTTCAATAATGGCAATGCTCTCTTGCCACTTGTCAGCAGAGCATTGGGCAGATATAGATGTAAAATTTATATTTTGCAAAAATATACCAGAGTATATTCCAGCATTTGAAAATGGGCTATCCTCTTTTCTGACATCTTTAGAGAGCCTATTTTGGACAATAGTATCTCCGATGCGTCTTAATACACGCTCTTTAAAGTTATCCACATTTTCAGGCTCAAAAGGTACCCATGTAACAGTATTGATAGAGACATCCGTTTTTCCAGCCTCAGGCTCGTAGTGGTAAAAGACCTCTTCAGCAGCATGAGACTCCCATGTGTTTACTGGAAGTTCAGCAGCAGGGGCACGAGGCTGCATAGTAGAAAATCTCTCCTGAATAAGATTTGCTGCTAAATCAATATCAAAATCACCAACCATTACAATTGCCATGTTATCTGGTCTATACCAAGTGTCATAGTAGTCTTTTAAAAGGGTTCTATCAGCAGATTCAATTACGCTCTTAATGCCAATTGGAAGCCGTCTTGCGATAAGCGATTCAGGAAGCTCAAACTCAAGGGAAGCCTTAAAAGTTCTTGATGCAACAGAGTCTCTCTCTCGCATCTCAGCAAGTATAACCCCACGCTCCCGCTCAACCTCTGAATCAAGAATTAGTGCCCCTTGGGCATAATCTTGAAGGATCAAAAGCCCCTTTTCAAGGCTCTCTTTATCGTTGGCTGGCAGAAGAATATCATAGATGGTTTCAAAAAAACCAGTTTGTGCATTAGCATCAGGTCCAAACATCATTCCAATAGATTGAAAATACTCAATAAGCTCCCCAGGCTTAAAATGGGTTGAGCCATTAAAGAGCATGTGCTCAAGATAGTGTGCAAGCCCCTGCTGATCATCTCGTTCGTGCATTGAGCCAGCTTGAATATTAAGGTGCATACTTACCCTATCTTTAGGAGTTGCGTTTTTAAAAAGAAGATAGTGCATTCCATTTGGAAGCACACCCTCAACCAAAGCTGGATCCGATGTAAAAAGGGCATTTTCAGGCTGAAAGTTATCAGAATCAGCAACCTGCAAGCTACTATCAACATCAGCATCAGTTCTACCTGATGTTGACTCTAAAGAGCCAGAAACTCTTTTACCAACCACCTGTGAACATGAGGAGATTGTAGAGGCAATTATAAAAGATAAGAGCAGTGATAAAACCAGTAGCTTTATATGCAACCTCTGTACAAATATTTTTTTTATCTTTAACATAACGATTTTCCCTGCATCAGCTATCAATTAAACCGGGTTTAACCTCAATCTTGCTTTGAGCCTTTAACTCTTCAATCCATGCCTTATAAACAGCACCCTGTTTTGTGCTGATGAGTTGCTTTTTAACAGAGTCAAGGTTTTCAGCTATCAAATCTTCACCAGGTATCTTTTTTTCTTTAAATGCAATTACATAGTAAGAGCCGTTTGACGCTTTAATCACCTCAGAGACCAATCTATTTGTCTCTGATAATTTAAATGCAGCAGCAGATATTTCAGGCTCTTTGCCAATATCAGCAATATTTCCATCTTTTTTAAAAAGCTGAGTAGATTTTAGCTCAAAACCTTTATCTTTAAAGGCATTTACAAACTTTGTTGCATCATCAGTATCGCCACTTGCTCCACTCTCTCCACTTTTAATAGATTCTAAAAAAGTTTCGGCAGCCTTTTTACTCTCTTGATTTTGAAGTTCAGATTTAAGAGCTACTACCACTTTATCCTTTGCATCATCAAACGATAGAAGTTCTGGCTCATGTTTTTCAATAGGCTTGATAATATAATAGATATTTCCAACCTCTAAAACATCGCTAACCTCATTAAGAGGCAGTGAAAATGCTGACATAGCAAACTCCTGAGCCTTTGGAAAAGTATCTTTTTGAGCATCTTGAGCATCTGTTCCATCAGCACTTTTAGCAGAGTCTGGAAGTTTATCAGGTCCTTGGGTTGTAAATGGTCCAACCTCAAAAACCTTTTGACCCAAAAGCAGAGCAGCCTGCTCAAGGGAATCTCCATCAACAATAGCATCAAATGCCTCACCAGCAGCACTGTATGCAAGATTTTTGCTCTCCTCAACCAGTAGCTTCTCTTTTATGGTAGGACTTACCTCTTCAAGAGTCTGCTTTAGCTCTTGGGTTCTTGATTTTACCTGTATAATATGCCAGCCAAATTGGGTCTTAACAGGCTCGCTAATATCACCTGGCTCCATTGAAAACGCCTTATCTTCAAATGGTTTTACCATTCTATTTTTAGCAAATTTGCCAAGATAGCCGCTGTTATCTTTAGCTGAAGGGTCTTGAGAGTACTCTTTTGCAAGCTCGGCAAAATCTTCGCCAGCAACCGCACGTTTATATAGCTCTTCTGCCTCTTTTTTAGCAGCTTCGTCAGCCTCGTCAGAGGCGTTTTCATCTACCTTTATCAAGATGTGGCTCGCCTCTACCTGTTCAGGGATTGTGAACTCCTCAGGGTTAGATGTGTAGTATGACTCTATAATCTCTGGGGTGATTACAGCCTTTGACTTATAATCATCAGATGAAAATCCAATATACTGCACCTTTAGCTTAGGTTCAGATTTATAGCTCTCTTTATTTTTTTCGTAATACTCCTTAATTTGAGCCTCATCAGGATTTACGTTAAATGATGCTGGATCAAACTTTACGTAATCTACGGCAACCTCGCTATTGTTTTGGATATACCACTCACGAGCCTCAAGAGTAGAGACCTTTACGCTATTTAATATCATGTCAGTAACTTTAGATTGACGCAGTGTCTCTCGCTGCATATCCTCAAAAGTTGATGTCATCAACCTATTGGCTGTTAGTACAGCTCTATAAGTTTGCAGATCAAAAGCACCATCTTTTTTAAATGCTGGAATAGAGATAATAGACTCTTGAAGCTCCTTATCAGAGATGTATATCTCAAGTTTATCTGCCTGAGCAGATATAAGACGCTCTTCAATAAGCCTATCCATTGCCTGTTTTTTCACCTGAAACATCTTTAGCATCTCATCACTAAGATTGCTTCCAAATCTTTGACGTATCTGCTCAACTGTATTTTGATACGAGCGATTGTATTCATCAATTGTGATTGGAGTCTCATTGACCATTGCAACATGATCAGCACGGTTATCTCCTAATGAGCCCATGCCAAGAAAAATAAACACAACAACAATAAGACCAAGTATAACCTTGATAATCCACGAACCAGTATTCTCACGCATAAACCTGAGCATTCAAAATCTCCTTAACTTGTAACTTAATAGAAATAAAAATTAACTTTTAATAGACACTAATTTTAAAAATATTAAACAGTATTTTAACCCTATATTTATAAAACTTAACTTTTATCTTTTTATAAATCAGTGTGTCAATGGGTATATGATAATATTTCCTTGAGCCACTTGATTTATACAATGAGTAACTTTATTGCAATTTCTGTTGTTGTATTGAAATGGCTGATCTATAAGATGTTAAAAATCAATATTAAATACTCATGGTAAGATTATGAATATTACTATATTTAGGCATGCTTTAGCCTAATTTATATTTGGTATGGATTACAATACACTCTAATTAATTTAACTGAAAGGGGGCTACAATGTTTAAAATTGTCAATCGGGAAGAGATGGCTCAAGGAACCATTGTTCTAAACGAAATTGAGGCGCCACGTATTGCCCGAAAGGCAAAACCAGGTCAATTTGTTATTATTCAAGCCAATGAAAAGGGGGAGCGAATACCACTTACAATGGCAGATGTTGACACTGAAAAGGGGACAATAACAATTATTTATATGATAGTTGGGAAATCTACAGCTATATTTAGCAAAATGGGAGTAGGAGATGACTATTTTGCAGTTATAGGTCCGCTTGGCAAGGCAACCCATATTGAAAAAAAGGGGAAGGTTGTCTGTGTTGGAGGCGGAACAGGAATTGCCGTTCTACATCCAATTACAAGAGGACTTAAAGCTGTTGGCAATGAGGTTATCACAATACTTGGCTCAAGAAACAAAGAGCTTCTAATTCTTGAAGAAAAAATGGCAAAAGTATCTGATACCCTTCACATCTGCACTGATGATGGCTCAAGAGGTCATCATGGATTTGTAACTGAGGTTTTAAAAGAGGTCTTAGCTCAGGAGACTATTAACCTTGTTGTTGCGATAGGTCCTGTTCCTATGATGAAATTTGTTTCACAAATCACCAAAGAGCGAGGGATTGAGACACTTGTGAGCCTTAACCCAATTATGGTTGACGGAACAGGCATGTGCGGTGGCTGCCGTGTATCTGTTGGAGGCAAGACTAAATTTGCCTGTGTTGATGGTCCTGAGTTTGACGGACATGCTGTTGACTATGATGAGCTTTCAAAAAGGCTTCAAGCTTATCAGTCAGACGAGCAAATGAGTATGCAGATGTGCAAAGCTGCGGCTCAATAAATTTTAGCTATTACTATAATCTTAGATAACATCAAGAATATTTTTTAATATTAAGGACGATAATGTAATGTCAGAGATAAAATCAAAAAAAGAGCAAAAATCAAGGGTAAAAATGCCAGAACAAGACCCTGCAGTTAGAAAGAGAAATTTTATAGAGGTTCCATTAGGGCTAACTCCTGAAATGGCTCAGGCTGAGGCATCAAGATGTTTGCAGTGTAAAAATCCAGCATGTGTTGAGGGGTGTCCAGTATCGGTAAATATACCCGGATTTATCAATAAAATTGCTCAAGGAGATTTTGAGGGTGCAGCAATAACTTTATGGACAAAAAACGCTCTTCCAGCGGTTTGTGGTCGAGTCTGCCCTCAAGAGATTCAGTGTGAGGGACGATGCGTTCTTGGCAAAAAGGGAAGCTCAGTTGCTATTGGATACCTTGAGAGGTTTGCCGCTGACTATGCAAGAGAAAAGGGTTCTGTTGAACTTCCAAAAGTTGCACCAAAAACTGGTAAAAAGGTTGCTGTGATAGGCTCTGGTCCATCTGGGCTTACTGTTGCTGGCGATTTGATAGTAAAGGGGTATGATGTTACAATATTTGAGGCATTTCATCAACCAGGGGGCGTACTTGTCTATGGTATCCCTGAGTTTAGGCTTCCAAAATCTATTGTGGCATCTGAAGTTGCAACCCTTGAAAAACTTGGGGTAAAGATTGAGCTAAATAGCGTAGTAGGAGCTACTGTAACTATTGATGAGCTTTTTGAAGAGGGCTATTCTGCTGTTTATGTTGGGGTTGGAGCAGGTTTGCCACGATTTATGAATCTGCCGGGTGAAAATCTGATTGGGGTCTTTTCTGCAAACGAGTACCTAACAAGAACCAATTTAATGAAAGCCTATCTCTTTCCTGAATATGATACTCCAGTTGCAAGAGGGAAAAATGTTGTTATACTTGGTGCTGGCAATGTTGCTATGGACGCAGCAAGAACAGCTATGCGTCTTGGAGCTGACTCTGTAAAAGTTGTCTATAGACGATCAAGAGAGGAGATGCCAGCAAGAGCTGAAGAGCTTCACCATGCTGAACAAGAGGGGATTGAGTTTGTTCTTCTTACCAGCCCTGTGCAATTTTTCGGAGATGACAAGGGCAGACTGTGCGGCATGGAGTGTCTAAAGATGGAGTTAGGTGAGCCAGATTCATCTGGCAGAAGAAGACCAGTTCCAATTGCAGGCTCTGAATACAAAATTGAGTGTGATTTGGTTGTAGTCTCTGTTGGGGCAGAGCCAAATCCACTTTTGACCAATGCAACCCCAGATATTACACTAAATAAGTGGGGAAATATTGTTGCACATACTGTTACTGGCAAAACCACTAAAAAAGGGGTCTGGGCAGGTGGTGATATTGTAACTGGAATGGCAACTGTTATCCTTGCAATGGGGGCAGGAAGAGAGGCTGCAAACTCAATCCATGACTATTTAACTATGGGCTGGTAAGCTTTATATTGATTTAAAAATTTCCTATTGCAGTTTAAGCTATGCTGTAATATATGAAATTAGATAGTGAGATTGGCTATATTGTTCTTGACTGATAATATATATTTTTTATACCTTAGCATCTATTAATTTTGAAAGGGAGTAAGAGCCTTAAATTTTATTTTTGTAAGACTTGCCGTCGGGCTCTTTTCCCTTTCTGTTTCTCCTCCTTATCTCTTCCTTCACCTAAACATGAAAATAGCATCTAAAGAAAATAGACAAAGACCATCTTTAAAAATATTAACCATTACCGCTATTATTGTTCTAACTCTGTTTACCATTCCAATAGTTCAAGTTTTGATGTTCAAGTTTATAAATCCGCTATTTACAATTCCAATGGTATGGGATTGGTGCGAAAAAAAGGTTACTGGTAAAAATTATATTGAATTTTCATATATATGGAAAAATATAAATGAAATATCTCCAAACTTACGAAGAGCTGTTCTTGCAGCAGAGGATCAACGTTTTTTATCCCATAATGGCTTTGATTTTATTGAGATTAAAAAGGTATTAGATGGTATAAAATCTGGGAAAAAGATAAGAGGTGCAAGCACAATAACAATGCAGACAGCACGCTCTCTATTTCTTATTCCATCACGAAGCATAGTAAGAAAAGCAATTGAGGCGTACTACACAATTTTTATGGAGATTTTTTGGAGTAAAAAGAGAATTTTAGAAATATATCTAAATACAGTTGATTGGGGGCTTGCAACAGTGGGGGCAGAGGCTGCTTCAGAGCGATATTTTAGATGCAGTGCAAAAAACTTAACCAAATCGCAGGCTGCAATTTTGGCAGCTATCTTGCCAAGTCCCCACACTTTATCGCCAACAGAGCCTGATAACTATTTAAAATCACGACAAAAAAGAGTTATGAGAGATATGCCCCTGATGCCTCTACTGTAGCTCTGTTATGTTGTAGAGCAAACAGCTATTTTGCCACAATCTATCTGCCAATTGTTCTGGATCAACAGATTTTATCTCTGCAAGTCTGTTAAAGACATATTTAACAAATGCTGGTTCATTTCTTCTTGTTTTGTTTTTCATAGGTGCTGGAGTCAGGTATGGGGCATCAGTCTCAATTACAATGCGATCTTCTGGAATCAACAAGGCAAGCTCTCTTAACATATCGCCTCGCTGCTGCAGGGTTAATATCCCTGTAATTCCTATGTAGTAACCAAGATCAAGATAGCTAAACATCTCTTGACGAGTGCCGCTAAAACAGTGGACAACTCCTCGTCTATCTTTATGGTCTAAGGATTTAAGTATCTCTAAAAATTTTCCATTAGAGTCTCTTTCATGGAAAATCAGAGCAAGATTTAAATCATCTGCAGCCTCTATCTGCCTTATAAACCACTTTTCTTGCACATCACAAGGAGAGTGCATTCTGTTAAAATCAAGACCAGTCTCCCCCCACGCCTTGATAATTGAGGGGTATTTATCTGCAAGCTCTTTGTAGTTACTAATTATATCATCTGAGCACTGTTTGGCATCATGCGGATGCATACCAACAGATATAAAAATATTTATACCATCTTTATTTTGTCTATTTACAGAATCTACCCGCTGCTGCTGTGCAATCATAAGAGCCTTTGAGATTGTCTCTGGAGTAACGCCAGCCACCATAATCGCCTGAACCCCAAAATCGTAAGCTCTTATAAGCATATCATTAAAATCAGAATCATAAAGATCATCATCAATATGTGCGTGGCTGTCAAAAAGCCTCATAATTTAAACTCCTTAAAAAATATAGCTCTTAAAAGATAAAAAAAGATATGCCCCATCAGATGATACCTAATCTGTGGGGCATACCTCTATCACTTATAACTTTTTAAGATTATATATATTTTACTTAATTTTGTCTATCAATAAATATTGATTAGTTTGATGTTGACTCTGCTGCTGGCGTGGTACTATCAGCCTGACCATTAATTGCTGGGCAGTTGAATTTACCCATGCCTTTACCCATTTTACCCATCATTGATTTGCAGCCACCACTTCCACATCTACCCCCAGCCATTCCAGGGCAACCTTCAGCTCCACCACAGCCTGTGCCTGTGCATCCATCAGACATCATAGAAGAGCAGCCACCTTTGCCGCCAAATCCCATCATTGGAAGATTAAGATCGGGTGCGATATTTTTGGCTTCAAGTGCCATATCTATCTTTTTGTCAGTTATCTGTTTTTTCAAATTGCCTATCTCAACAACAAGAGGGTTAATTTGATCTCTATCTGGTGCTGCACTCTCAATAAGTGCTCTTAACTCTTCATGTTTTGAGGCAATAGAGTCTCTTAGAGTTGCTGTATCAGCAATAAAGTTTTGGTGAAGCTCTTTTAGATCATTTTTCTGCTCATCTGTCAGCTTTGCAAATTCCTGAGCGTAAGATGCGCAACCGCTTGCTGAGTTCACATCACCACCTCTACCACAACCATTACCCCATGCAAAAGCATTTCCAACTATTGCAACCAATGCCAACGCAACTACTAATCCAATAAACATCTCTTTTCTCATAATAAATCTCCTTTTGTTTAAAATTGTTTATTTAATATCTTATAAATTAACCTTAAAAACTACCAAACTAAAATCTTTATTAGTCATTTAATTTGATTTACTGATTTACATCAACTTGCACTATATCTATCAAATAACATGCCAATCAACCAAGTTTATTTTTATTTTTATTTTTTATTTTCTTAACTATTTGATTTATAAATATTTTTTAACATAAAAAATATATGAGGACTAAATTCTAACTGATTATTAATGGTGTGGGGTTGGATATTGGGGATATGTAGATGTGGGTAGGTGAGTAATTAATATCCACATAAATTAGGTAGCTGGATACTAATTACTCATATTAATTGGGTTTTTAGTTTAGACGGGCAATTAAATCTGTTACTGTTGCCTTTGCATCGCCTTGAAGCATTATTGTTTTGTTATTTTTATAAAGTGGATTTGGAACACCTGAGTAGCCCGGCTTATCATCAAAATTGCAGACAATAATCTGTTTTGCCTCATGTGCTAATAAAATTGGCATTCCAGAGATTGGAGTCCCCTCAACCTCAATTGCTGCAGAATTTACAACATCGCAAGCACCTATAACCATAGCAACATCAGTATCAGAAAAGAGTGAATTGACATCCTCCATCTCAATAAGATCGTCATAATCAACCTCAGCCTCTGCAAGTATCACGTTCATGTGTCCTGGCATTCTTCCAGCCACTGGATGGATAGCATATTTTACCGATGCCCCCCGTTTGGTTAAAATTGATGCAAGCTCCAAAACTTTAAATTGAGCTTTTGCCAATGCCATACCATATCCCGGTATTACAATAACGCTTTTTGCTTTTAAAAGTGCTTTAGCTGCATCAGCAAGTGGATCAACACAAATAGCTGGTTCAACTGGCTCAGCCGCACTTACAACATTATCAACCTCATTATTACCCTCAGCTTCAGGCTCTAATATAGAATCAGGCAATTTAGAATCTTTTGCTATCTTTTCAGAGGAGACAACAGTAGTTGATTGAGTAATAGGTTGTGATGGTTGTGAATCAGGTATAAAAACCTTAATAATATTTCGATTCATAGCCTTACACATCATATATGTAAGTATGTATCCTGATGAGGCAACTATTGCACCAAAAGCTATTAAAAGACGATTTGATAAGACCATTCCACAAAGAGCAGCAGCCATACCTGTCATTGAGTTTAAAAATGAGATCAAAACAGGCATATCAGCCCCGCCAATACGTATTGAAAATAGTATTCCAAGCAGGCATGATAGAACTATCTGAACAAGATGCAGATAAAATGCAGATTCAGATGAAACATGAAAAGATGTCGCACAAGCAGCAAACATTCCCCAAATAGTTACAAGAACAAGAAAGTTATGGTTAGAAAGAGTTTGAGGAGATTGCCTCATCTTATTAGCCAACTTTGCACCAGCAACCATACTGCCACTAAATGTAAAAGCCCCAACTGCCAAACCTATAATGCCAGATATAGCAGTTACTGAGTTGAGCGATTGATCAGCTCGTGTAAGCTCTACAAATGAGACAAGAAAGGCAGCAGCTCCGCCAGCACCATTTTGAATAGCAACCATTGCTGGTATCTGATTCATATTTACAGAGCGTGCCACAACATAACCCACAATAGCCCCAAACATTAACGATATAGCAACAGTATTCACATTTATAATCTGATAACGGTACAGAATCAAAACAAATGCACAAAATAGTGAAAATGCGGCTGCAAAATTGCCAAATCTTGCTTTACGTGGCTCACTAAAGAGCCATATCCCCAAAATAAGACCAGAGATAACCAAAAAATCAATAATAAGAGTCATAGTTATATTAATCTCTTTTTTAATTTATTTGGACCTTCTAATTTAAAATAGAATAGATCAGAAGGTCGGTTTTTGTTAAAAGTTCTCTTTTTTGCTTTTACCTTTAAAAAGCCCCAACATTCTATCTGTAATTGCAAAGCCTCCAACAACATTAAAAGTTGCTGCAACTATGGCAAGAGAGCCAAATATATTTTCAGTAGCAGTGCCTGAAATTGTAAACAGAAGCATTGCACCTAAGATTGTAACTCCAGAGACCGCATTAGTCATGGACATCAAAGGCGTGTGCAAAAGAGATGGGATTCTTGATATTAGAATATAACCAATAAAAAATGATGCAATAAAAAATCCCAACATTACAAGTAGATTTGTCATTACTACTCCTTAAATACTTATTATAAATAGCTATTTTTAGCAAAAAGCCTAAAGATCTCCACCCATTGCCTTTAGAGCACCTTTATAATGGATATGAGATTTATGTGTAACAAGAGAGTTTGCAACAATCTCATCTTCTAAATCAAGCTGACCAATCCCCTTTTTAAAGAGATTTTCAACATAATAATAGATGTTATTTGAGTATAGCCAGCTTGCATGAATTGCAACTCTTCCTGGAATATTTTGTATTCCGCAGATATTGACATTTAGCTTTTCAACAAAGCTGCCATGTTCAGTAATTTCGCAATTTCCACCCTGATCAACAGAGACATCAATAATAACAGAGCCTGGCTTCATAGTGGCAACCATAGCCTCAGTTACAAGAATAGGGGCAACTTCTCCAGGTACTAATGCACTTAAAATAACAACATCAGCCTCTTTTAGATGCTCGCTAATTGCATTACGCTCTTTGTCAATCCATTCAGACTCAAGAGATTTTGCATATCCGCCATCAGCAAGGGCAATCTCTTGTGGAATATCAAAAGCAATGGTTTTAGCACCTAAACTTTCAGCTTCAGTGCAGGCATTTTTTCTAATATCAAGAGCCTTTACAACGCCTCCAAGCCTTTTTGCGGTTGCAACTGCCTGAAGCCCCACAACACCAGCTCCAACAATCAAAAAGCGGGCAGGCTTTATTGTTCCAATTGCTGTTCCTATCATTGGGATAAAAGTTTGCATTTTATTGGCAGCCATTATGACAGATTTATATCCAGTTACAGTGCTCATTGATGATAGAGCGTCCATTCTTTGGGCACGGGAGATACGTGGAATGCCGTCCATAGTAAATGATGTTATATTTCTATCTCTAAGGCGTTTTATCATCGCATGGTTATCAGGTGAAGCTGGGTGCAAAAATGTGATAATCATACCACCTTCCCGTACCATCTCAGCCTCATGCTTTCCAACTGATTGGTTAAATTCAGGCTGTTTGACCTTTAAAATAAGATCAGATTCAGCAAATAGTTTCTCTGGATCAGAAATTATTTTAGCCCCAGCATTTTTATACTCATCATCACTTATAAGCACACCTTGACCAGCAGATGATTGCACAGCAACTTCAAACCCAAGTGCAATAAACTTTTTTACTGTCTCTGGTGTTGCTGCAACTCTATTCTCTTCTGGTAAAATCTCTTTTGGTATTCCAATTAACATAGCTTTTATCTCCCTTATGCTTTTCTTAGTTGTTTGATAATTTTTCTTTAACTTTCAGCCTTTGTTTGCCCTTTTATCTCTTTTGCTATATCTCTTTATGTCATAACTTTTTGCAATAACTTTGCCATCTATCAATTGCACTATCCATTACGGCAGCTATTATGATGATAATAGCTTGTAATATAAACAAATTTTAATTTTAAAGCAGTTTCAGAAAAATAAAAGGTGTGGGTTAATAGTTGAGATAGTGGTAATTTAACCTACCACAACACAACGATTTAATTACCAGTGGTAAGTTTTTACTCTTGAACGCTAATGGCTCTATTTAGTTTGATACAGTATTTCTCCATCTTTTTTAAAAGTGCGGGGTGAGATATTTGAAGCTCTTTAGCAGCCTGCCTGATAGTTTTTTTACGGTTAAGAGCATCAACTATAACACTTTTTTCAAATTTAGCTACATTATCTTTTAATGAGAGGTTTTTTGAAAAATTGATCTCTGATGCTTCAAGGTTCACAACCATTTCACCTTTTTGATTTTGATATGGTGTAAGCTCGTGGTTAAATAAGACAGAGTCAACATCAACTACTTTTGCCCCCTCATCACCATTACTGCTACTGCTGTTACTTAAAAAAACAGCCCGCTCTATTACATTTTTTAACTCTCTGACATTTCCGGGCCAACCATAAGCTATTAATTTTCCCATTGCAGCAGGCGTGATATGAGAGATTTTTTTGCCAAGTCGAATTAAAAGTTGAAACAAAAAATGTTCAAGCAAAATAGGAATATCATCTTTTCGCTCCCTTAACGGCGGGATATGAATAGGTATCACGTTGATACGATAATAGAGGTCTTCACGAAATCTATTATCTTTGACAAGCTCTTGAAGATTTCTGTTTGTTGCTGTGATGATGCGTGTATTTATCGTTATCTCTTTGGCACTTCCGACACGTCTTACAGCCCGCTCTTGAATCAGCCTTAATAGCTTTGCCTGAGAGCCAAGAGGCATCTCTGCAATCTCGTCCAAAAATATAGTGCCATCAACAGCAGCCTCAAACAGCCCCTGTTTTCCCTCTTTTCTTCCACCTGTAAAGCTACCTCCAACATATCCAAAAAGCTCACTCTCTAAAAGCTGTTCAGGAAGTGCAGCACAATTTACTGGCACATACTCGCCTTTGCGTCCGCTTGCAGTGTGAATCGCCTTTGCAAAAAGCTCTTTTCCAGTGCCGCTCGTACCATACAAAGATACAGTAATATCAGTGGGGGCTATCCTTTGAGCAATTGAGATAGCATCTTTAATAGTCTGATTTGCTCCAATAATATCGCTAAAACTTATGCTCTCCATCTCCATTGAGATAGATTGGGCAAGTTTTTTTATCTCCTGCATCTCTTTTGCGATCTCTACAGCACCAATAATTCTTCCTGATGAATCACGAATCGGCTTACAGGTAGAGATATATTGGTAACGCCCCTCTGAGTTTATAAAGTTCTGCTTTAAATTATCTATCTTCTCCCCTTTCAGAGATTTAAGAATTTCGTAATGTGGCAGATCAAGATTTTTTATACTACTCCCAGTAACCTTATCAGCACTACACCTAAAAACTTGAGCTGCAACCCTGTTAATTGTGGTGATATTACCATTTTTATCAATTGATACAACGCCATCGCTCATGTTATCGAGAACAACTTTAAATCTATTTGCCTTCTCCTCTTGAGGCAGAGTCTCAATTGCCTGAACTTCAATAAAACTCTCAATATTATCAAAAATGTGAAATAGGTTTTTGTGATCTATTTTATGCTCAATATCCTCAATCTCTGTATAGACATAAGTCTCGTCTATTGTGCGATCAACCTCCATAGAGACAATATTAAATCCAGATTTTGCAAGGATTGTGGAGATGTCTGCCACAATTCCCATACGATCCTTAAAACGCAGTTTAAATTTGTAGCTCAAAAGTTTATCCTTACAATATTATTTGAATTAAAAAATCGAGGTTGACATAATAGGAGAGATAATTCTATTTTAAACCAACATTTTGCTAAAAACTCAAGCTAATAATTTTTAACATTTTTAAGGATACCAATGAAGATAAAAAAAGCAGTTTTTCCTGTTGCAGGGCTTGGTACACGATTTTTGCCAGCAACAAAAGCTATGGCAAAGGAGATGTTGACTGTAGTTGACAAACCAATAATACAGTACGCTGTTGAAGAGGCTTTTGATGCTGGAATTGAACAAATTATATTTGTAACAGGAAGGGGGAAAAAAGCATTAGAAGATCACTTTGATAGGTCTTTTGAGTTAGAGCTGACTTTAGAGAAAAAAAAACGCTACGATACACTTAAAATGCTTCAAGAGCTTATCCCAAAGACTGGAACTATAGTCTATACAAGGCAGAACGAGCCGTTAGGATTAGGTCATGCGATTTGGTGCGCAAGAGATATTGTAGGAGATGAGCCTTTTGCAGTGGTTCTTGCAGATGACCTAATACAGTCAGATACTCCAGTTCTATCTCAGATGATAAGGTGTTTTGACAGGCTAAGAGCCTCTATTGCAGCAGTTATGGAGGTTGAAAAAGATGAGACTGATAAGTATGGGATTCTTGATGCAGATGAGATTGAAGATAGTTTTGTGAGGGTTAGAGCAATGGTTGAAAAGCCAAAACCTGAAGATGCTCCCTCAAATCTTGCCATAATTGGCAGATACATTTTAACTCCAAGAATCTTTGACTATCTTGGGGAAAATAAAGCAGGAGCAGGGGGAGAGATTCAATTGACAGATGCTATGAGTCAGCTTCTAAAAGAGCAGCCAATATTTGGGTATAAATTTAAAGGAAAACGTTTTGACTGCGGCGATAAGGCTGGTTTTCAGATGGCAAACCTTGCCTTTGCTATGGAGCGTCCTGAAATAAAAGAGCGTTTATCAAAATTTATAGATGAGATTAAAAACGGTCTTTAGTTGGGATTGTTCATCTTTATCACATATTTTTATATTGATTATATAAACTTATTACTTTAGATACATAATTGATCGTCTCACTATAGGGTGGAATCCCCTCATATTTTCTGACAGCCTCAGGTCCTGCATTGTATGCTGCAAGTGCAAGCCTAAGTTTGCCATTGTTCACTTGAAGCATCTGTTTTAAATATTTGGTTCCACCCATAATATTTTGGTATGGATGAAAAGGGTCTGAAATATTTAGTGCAGTGTAGTTTGCGGGCATTATCTGCATCAAACCCTTTGCCCCTTTTGGAGAGACAGCTTGAGCATTAAATGCCGACTCTGCTGATATGACAGCTTTTATAAGTGCCCTATCAAGTCCATATTTTATAGATGCTTTTTCTATAATTGGGTCAAACGCCTTGCTGTTTATCGCACGAGTTGCTGCTCTAAAATAGCCTTGTTGTTTGTTAAAATATATCCTACCCGTCCCTTCTGGTATAAATAGCTTATACTTATCACTATTAGGAACATTGGTAAAGTGCTTTACACCTTTTTTATCAGTATAGGTGTAAATATCTGCTAAAGATAGCTCTGGAGATATTAAAATTGGGATAATGGAAAATGTTAATATTAAAAACAGATTAAAGATAAAATATAAATTTAAAAAGTTCATCGTGCCTCCAACTATTTAAATTTTAAAACTTTTAAGGTATAAATAGCCAAATCTCTGCCTAAATTCAATTAAAAAGTAAAATTTCTAAACGGTTTTTAAGATTATGAGGAGTTATAATGCGTATAATAAGATTTTTAGATAATGAAAATAATCTGCTAACAGGGTGTGTAGAGACATCTGAGATTAAAAAAGATAGCATAGAGTCAGCATCAGTTATTAGCGGCAACATATTTGATGATTTTAAAGTTACAGATAAAGTGGCTAAAATAAAAACAATAGTTGTCCCAATAAATCCAGTTGCAATTTTATGTATAGGGCTTAACTACAAAATGCACGCCAAAGAGACTGGAATGGCTCTTCCAGAGCACCCTGTTCTTTTTATGAAAAATCCTGCTGCAGTAACTGGTCCATATTCAGATATTGAGATTCCAAAATCGTGCCTTGATCCTCTTCAGGTTGATTATGAGGTAGAACTTGCTGTGATTATTGGAAAATCTGGCAAAAATATCAAACAAAAAGATGCTCTTGATTATGTTTTGGGTTACACCTGTGCAAATGACATATCAGCAAGAAGATGGCAAAAGCATAGCGGAGGCGGGCAGTGGGTTAGAGGAAAAAGTTTTGATACATTCTGTCCATTAGGTCCTGCAATAGTAACTAAAGATGAGATATGTCCTCAAAATCTAAATTTAGAGTGCAGACTTAACGGTGAAGTGATGCAGCAAGGCTCAACATCAGATATGATATTCTCGGTGCCAGAGCTAATCTCAAGACTATCTGAAAGCATGACACTTCTTGCAGGCACAGTTATCTTAACTGGAACTCCAAGCGGCGTGGGATTTACACGAGTTCCCCCAATCTTTCTAAAGCCTGGCGATCTTGTTCAAAGCAGTATAAACGGCATTGGAGAGATGGTAAATGGTGTGGTAGCAGAAAAATAGAGTAAATAGTAAAATCAGTAGAAAAAAATAGGGCGGGCAACTTGACTTGAGCTTAAAATAGTTACAGCCCATATTTTTTAAGTTTTTGACTAAGCCCACTTTTGCCAATTCCTAACATCTCAGCAGCTTTGGTCTGTATGTTGCCTGCTTGAGCCATTGCCTTTTGGAGCATTCTTTTTTCAACAGCAGCAAGCGTCTCGTTTAAACCAGCGTTTTCAGGGATTCCATCTAAATTAAGCTGAGAGCCAATCCCTTTGCGGATTTGCAAGGGAAGGTCTGCTGGAGTGATAAATCTGCCTGTGGATAGAATGACAGCTCGCTCAATTAAATTTTCAAGCTCTCGAACATTTCCGGGCCACGAGTAATCAAAAAGCATACGGGCAGCTTCAGAGTTTAGCCCCTCTAATTGCTTCAAATTACCCGATTGATCTGTAAATTTTCTCTCATGGGAATATTTTTGCAAAAAGTGGTTAATCAAAAGTGGAATATCTCCTTTTCTATCTCTTAAAGCTGGCATAACTGCCCTTACAACATTTAGCCTATAATACAAATCTTCTCTAAATCGCCCCTCTTTAACCTCTTTTTCAAGATTACGATTTGTGGCTGCAATAAGACGAAAATCTACAACTATTGAGTTTATACCCCCTACCCTCTCAATTGTCTTTTCTTGCAACACTCTGAGCAGTTTTACCTGAATATTTAAAGGAAGCTCTCCAATCTCATCAAGAAAAATTGAGCCTTGATCAGCAAGTTCAAATCTCCCCTTTTTCATTGATGATGCACCTGTAAACGCCCCTTTTTCATGTCCAAAAAGTTCACTCTCAAGAAGAGTCTCTGCAAAAGCAGAGCAGTTCACAGATATTAGTGGTCCATTTTTTCTTGGGCTATTGTAGTGGATCGATTTTGCCACAAGCTCTTTTCCTGTGCCGCTCTCCCCTTCAATTAAAATATTGGCATTTGTTGGGGCAACTCTTTTTATGATTGTATAAAGCTCCTGCATGGGCTGGCTCTTTCCAATAATATTGCCAAAATTGTATTGGGTAGTGATAGCCTCCCGCAAAATTGAATTCTCCTTCACAATTTCGTGGATAGAGATAGCCTTTTGGATATGGGCAACAAGAGTCTCATTATCAAATGGCTTTAAAATATAGGTGTATGCCCCTTTTTGCATCGCCTCAACCGCACGCTCCACGCTTCCATGTGCAGTCATTATGATAACAGGCATATCAGGGGTCAGCTCCTTAATTTTCGCCAAAAGTTCAATACCATCAATGCCGGGCATCATAACATCTGTAAGCACAAGATCAACATGGCTCGATTTTATGCTCTCAAGAGCCTCAAGAGCACTTGATGCTGGAATTGTGGAAAAACCCTCATCTTTAAGGACTTCTCCAAGTATTTTTGGATAATTTTTTTCATCATCAACAATTAAAATTGTCTGCATATCTTAAATCTAACTACCTTTTTAATGAAAAATGTTTAACATCATAATTTTTTACAATGGCAGAGTTATCTTAACAGTAGCCCCTTTTGAATTACGGTTGTAAACCTCAATTGTTCCGTGATGGGATTCCACTATATTTTTCACAATTCCCATACCTAAACCAGTGCCCATCTCTTTTGTTGTAAAAAATGGATTCCATATCTTTTTTAGGCTCTCCTCTGGGATACCTTTACCCTGATCGTTGAAAAAGATCACAATTTGATCCTGTTCTGATAATATAACAATAGTAAGTTTACCACCCTGTTGCATAGCTTGAAATGCGTTGAGCATGATGTTTAGAAAAGCCTGATATAGCCTTGCTGAATCTGCCATTATCTCTGGTATTGGCTGCTTAAAATCTCTCTCTACAATAAAATCGTTCTCCTCAATCTGCTGGGAAAGATAGAGTATATTTTTTTCAATTATATCCTGAATACGACACTGCTTTAAGATTGGTGTCATTGGTTTGGCAAAATCAAGAAAATCCTTTATTATATTGTTAAGCCTGTTGGATTCTTCAACAATTATATCAATTATAGTTGTTGGCTGATCAGCTTTAACCATCTTCTTTTTAAGAAGCTCTGCTGAACTTTTTATTATTCCAAGTGGATTTCTGATCTCATGCGAGACACCTGCTGTCATCTCTCCAATCGCAGATAGATGTTCAGCCCTCTGGAGCTTCTCCTCAAGTTTTAACCGCTCCATTGCACGAGACTCAATAATCATCTCTCCCCTTCTAACCACAAAAACAAGCGTAAAAAATAAGATAGCCATAACAATAAAACAGGTTGCCACCGTTAGAAGCTGCAATTTAAATATTTTATGGTAATCATCAGAAATATCTTGAACAATCTCAATAACACCAAGTATTGGACCATCTAAGGAAGATAGAGGCTTTTCAGCCCGAAGAGGAGCAAAAGTAATAATTTTTGTTTCATTTGGAAATCCAAACATAAGCTCAACAAAACTACCCTTTTCAATGAGTCGAGAGGTTGCCCTATTTTTTAACGCCAACTGGTAAGCCTCGCCCCCTGCCCCATTTACCCCCTTTTTCTCATGGTCAAAGCTATATGCGATAGTATCTTTCATATCATAGATATTTACCATATCAACATTAAAGCTGTGAAGTGTAGTTTTTATAACCTTATCCATTCTATCATATTGGGCATCTTCTCTTAGCTTTATTTTGCCATATTTTAAAACCGCAGGGATTATAAACTGCAAGAAGATTTGATGGTTAAGATTTGCTACAAGAAGCTGGGCATACTCTTCGCTCTTATCTTGCAGTATATTTTTTACCCAGTGTGCATTCATAGCAGAGATTACAATGGTTGCTGCAAACATAACCATTAAAGCTGAAAATGTAAAAAATTTTACAAGACGGAAGGGTTTTTGTTCACCCTGCTCGCTTTTTTTATCTATTATATCTACCATTGCTAATTTCAATCTTTCATATTCTATCTATTTATATATATAATTGCCTACAATTGATCTTAATTTAAAATATAACAATTAAGTAGATGGTTTTTATTTTTTTATTTGCTTTTGTTGATTATTTTTATTAATAGTTATGGCAAATAAAATTTAAAGTTATATCCTTATGTATGTAGAACTTATTAGAAGTATAATAAAGATTAAGCTGCTTATCAATCTAAATTCCTTAATGCTCAAAAGAGTCTAACCAACAATAAAAGGCAGTGTAACCAATTATGATATTTAACAAAAAAAGCCATCTTGTCGGACTTGACATAGGGACATCTCTTATAAAAGTGGCTGAGCTTAAAGGCAGTGGTAAAAGTTTGAGCCTTAATAAATTTGCCGTTTTACCTATTAGATCAGGTTTGATTGAAGATGGACAGATAATTGAGATGGAGGAGTTATCTCGAGATGTAGAGACAATTTTTAAAGTCAACAAGATCAAATCAAAAAATATCTCCATCTCAACCGGAGGCTCTTCTGTTGTTGTTAAAACTATAAGTATGCCATCAGCAGCTGCCTCGTCTGACGTTGCCCTTCTTGAATCTATCCGTTTTGAAGCTGAACAGTATATACCCTATGATATTGATGATATGAATGTCGATTTTCAGGTGCTTGGAGATAGTGATAGCAATCCTGAGCTGATGAGTGTTCTTCTTGTTGCTGTAAAAAAGGATATTGTAGATTCATACATTGAGCTGACAGATCGAGCTGGCCTGAATGCACAGGTTATTGATGTTGATAGCTTTGCATTTCAAAATATTTTTGAGGCGACCGCTTCTGTCCGAAATGATGAGATGGCTATGTTGATTGATATTGGTGTTCATAAAACATCATTAAATATTGTAAAAAACAGCAACTCACTAATGATGAGGGACTCATCGTCAGGTCTTAATCAGATATGGAATGAGATAGCATCTGAGGCTAATTGTAGCGTAGAGGATGCTATGAAGATATTTTTAGGTGAAGATCAAAAGTCAATGGCTGCTGAAACTCTTGATGAGCTTAGTCAAAATTTCGCCAAAATGTGGTGTATGGAGATTCAAAATATTGTAAAGACATTTCAGGCAAAATCAGGTCATGGAAAGATTGATAAGGTTTTTGTTACAGGTGGAGGCTCATTGGTTAGTGGATTTATAGATTTTCTCTCAGAGGGTTTATTCATTCCTGTCTCTATTTTTAATCCATTTGAGGGGGTTAGTGTAAATTTAAAAAAGTTCTCTGAATCTTTTATTAAACAAAATCTCCCATTTGCTTCAATCGCATTAGGGCTTGCATTAAGAAAAGTGAATGATAAATGATAAAAATTAATTTACTGCCATTTAGGGCGGCACGAGCAAAAGAGAATATTAGAAAGCAGGTATCAATATTTTTATTGTTGCTTGTTTTTGTTGTACTTAGCATGTTCTATGCTACTACACTTATTGATAAAAAGATAAAGAGCCTTGAAGATGGAGTTGCACACCTAAACGAGCAGATAGTGATATACAAAGCTAAGGCTGATGAGGTTACTGCAATTGAAAAAGAGCTTGCCATATTGGAGCAAAAGCTAAATGCTGTTCGCGATTTAGAGTCTATGCGTAAAGACCCTGTTATTTTGCTTGATGCTATGACTCGTCTTGTGGTGCCAGAGCAGATGTGGATTACATACATGCAGACATCAGATAGCACAGTTACATTAAGAGGAGTTGCATTTGATAATAGAACTGTTGCAGATTTTATGACAAACATAGAAAACTCACCTCTTTTTAAAAGTGTTGATCTGCAGACACTGCAAATGCAAGATGTGCAATCTGTTAAGGTAAAGACATTTGAAGTGTTATCACATAAAGCTCCCCGTGGAAGCAAAGATGTTAAAAAGGAGGAGCAAAATAAGAGAAAATGAAAAAAGATAAAATCAAAATTAGTAAAGAGCCTACTGAAAAAAAACCTTTTAAGACTATATTACGAGAGAAGACAGCCCCTTTTTTTGAAAAAGTTGGTCGCCTCTCTAAAATGCAAAGGATTCTTATTTGCGTTTTAACGCTATCTGCAATGTTAGGTAGCTACTACTACTTTTTTCTGATACCTCGTCAAGAGGCCATACTTAGCTTAGAGCAAAAACATGAAGAGCTAAGTCAACAATTGGTAACATATCAGGCAAAGGCAGCTCGTCTTAATGCTGTTAAAAAGAAGAAAGAGGAGAAAGAGGAAGAGTTTTTTATAGCACTTGCTGCTCTGCCTGACGCTAAAGAGATTCCAGCTCTTTTAACAGCAGTTTCAAAGTCTGGTAACGAATCAGGGCTTGAATTTATGTTATTTAAACCTGAAGCTGAGGTTATAAAGGATTTTTATGCTGAAATACCTGTATCTATTAATGTGAAAGGTGGATACCATCAATTGGCTCTCTTTTTTGATAGAGTCTCTCTGTTATCGCGTATTGTGAACATTAAAGATATTGTAATAAATTACGACAAAGGCGGAGTTTTGACAGCAGCATGTAAAGCCGTTACCTACAGATTTATCCCAAAGGCTGAAACAGAAGCACCTGCAGAAGCAGGTAAAGCCGATAAAAGAACGAGGAAGAAATAGATGGGCTACTTAAAAAGAATAAAATTGATGTATATTCTTATACCTCTGTCATTAATGGTTATACTCTTCTCCTGTGAAAAACAGGCAGAAGAGCCTCCTAAAATTGCTCAAGAGGTTGTTAGTATGAAGATTCCTCCTATCCCAAAAGAGCCACAGCCACCTCAAAATAATACAGTAGTAACGTCAGTAGAGACAACAGTGTCATTAGAAAAAATAGAAGATAAAATTCAAATAGATAGCAATAGCATAGAAGCTGACAAGGTTACTCCAACTGCTAATGAAGAAGAAACATCTAAACCTGAGCCTGCAACCACAGCAGCAGTAAATAGCGAATCTCCTGCTCCAACCCAAACAACAACTAAAGAGCCAGTTGCAGTAGTAACAGAGCCAGCTACAATAGCAACAGCACCACCTAACGTAAAAGAAGAAGAGAAAAAAGAAGAGCAATCACCATCTCAAGAGCCTCCAACTGCTGCATCATCTCCTAAAGAGGATGGGGTAACTAAACCTAAAGAGGCATCAAAGGAAACAGAAGAGACCCCTCAATCTTTAGAAAAGAAACAGGAGGTAGAAGAGCTTTTAGCTCTTGATGATGTTTTAAAGGAGACTACTGAAGAGAATCTATTTTATATTGTAAAGGGTAAGATAGACCCATTTGATCCTCTTCTAAAAGAAAAAGCCCCTGCTGTACAAGAGACGCAAGAGGTAGCTAAAGAGGATGTCCCACAACGAGTTCTCACACCTCTTGAAAAACTTGATTTTGGGCAGATAAAACTTGTTGCAATATTAAGCAGAGAATCTGGAAGTGTTGCTATGGTTCAAGAGGCTACTGGTAAAGGCTATATTATAAACATCGGCACATATATAGGGCGTAACTCTGGGCAGGTGGTAAGTATAGAGAAGGACAAGGTGGTAGTACAGGAGAAGGTTAAAGATTATAAAGGCAATATTGGCGATAGTTTGCGTGAGTTAAAACTGAATAAGTTAGATGATAAGGGTTGATATGTCTTATTTACTATTTAATGGATTTAAAATTGCGTGTAGGTCGGCATGTGTTGTGTGGTGTCTGCTTTTTATTGCAGGGTGCATCACCACTACTGCTCAGGTAGGTCAGAACTCAGCAGCTAAAGGTAAAATACTTTCTGACCAAATAAAACTTAGATCCATTGACCTTAAGGTCAATGCAGAGACAATTGATGTGCTGATAAATGGTGATAAAAAGATAGAGTATTCTGCTGTAAAGCAGGATTTCCCATTAGGGGTTATGGTCTATCTGCATAATGCTGCTATCTCTGATAAGTTTACTCAGCCGTCAGTTTCAGAAGGGGTAGTAGGGATAAGCTCCATAAGTGCATCATATACTGATGAGAAAAAGAGCGATGTAGCGGTTGCTATAATGTTAAATAAGAACTTAAATTATCAAGTTCAAGAGGGCGATAAAACGCTAAATCTCACCTTTTATAAAAGTGGTTCTGCTGCTAATCAAAGATTTGGTGAGAGTGATATTTTTTCAGAATCTGAATCATCATCATCACAAACAGAGATTACAGAAGTCTCATCATCTTCTCAGACAGATGCTAAATCAGGTGGTAGCATTCTAACTCCACAGCATGCAAATTATGGAAAACGTGCGGTGGTTACTGGAATAGATTTTCATGCTGGCGATGATGGTGAAAGCTCAATTGTTATAAACACATCTAATCCAATTAAGTATGAGATGCAAAGAAGCGATGGCAACAATGAGCTTCAATTAAGTCTCTACAACACCAAAATTCCTGAATCTCACCAGCGTCAACTCATTACAACCTATTTTAACTCTGCTGTGGATAGAATAATTCCAATAGACCGTGCTGGTAGAGATGCTGCTACATCTAAGATTCACATTGTGCTAAGAGAGAGAGTCCCCTACCACATTCTTCAAGAAAATAACAGCCTAACCCTCTTTCTTGAGCCATCATCTGTTAAACCTATGAAACTTGAAGATTCTGGTTTAGTAGCCCAAACTTCTCAGCAAAAGATTGAACCACCTTCATCAGCTTTACCAAAACCTTTAGGTTCACAAACTTCTCAAATTAAATTGGGTGAGCCTTTAAAAAGCTCTACCAAAAAAGAGGCTGACACGGAACCTGACGACTCTATGCCAGAGGATTTAGAGGCAGATGCTCAAATTGATATGCAGAGTAAAATAGCTGACGAAGATAATATGAGCAATTTTTTTGATGATAACCCTGTTTATATAGGTGAGCCGATAAGCCTTGATTTTTATGAGACTGACATAAAAAATGTGTTTAGAATTTTGCAGACAGTAAGTGGTGAGAACTTTGCTGTAGATAAAGATGTTACTGGCACTGTAACTTTGACACTTGAAAAACCAGCCCCATGGGACGAAATTCTCAACCTTATTTTAAAGATGAATGGTCTTGGCAAGATACAAGAGGGTTCTATTGTCCGTATTGCCACTATGGGAACAATTAAAAAGGAAGCTGATGAAAAAGCTGCCTTAGTTGCATCAAAGATAAATGAGATGGAGATGAAAAAGGCTCAAGAGCCTATGTTCACTGAATATATCCCTATAAACTACTCAAATGCAGAAACAGACATAAAACCCCATATTGAGCCAATTCTTACACCAGCAAGATCGACTGGTCAAGGAGGTACTGGAAGTAGTACAGGGGGTGGAACAATCAGTGTAGATAAAAGAACAAATATGATAATTCTCACTGATACAAAAAAGAAGATAGAGCAGGCAAAACAGTTGATATATAGACTTGATAAAGTTACTCCTCAAATATTGATCTCAGCAAGGATTGTTGAGGTTACTAAAGATTTTTCGCATGCACTTGGTGTTGATTGGGGTATGACTGATTCTACAAACTCACCCTCTATCTATCGCGATGATTTAGGAGGAGTTTATGGGTTTGATATTGCGATGAACCACCCTGTTGGTGCTGCTTCAAGTATTGGATACACATTTGCCCGTTTAGCTGGAACTCCTATGCTTTTAGATGCAAGGCTCACTGCTTCAGAAGCGACAAGCGACTTAAAAGTTATCTCATCTCCTAAAGTTCTTACATTAGACAACAAAGAGGCAACGATTAAGCAAGGTATAGAGTATCCTTATGAAAAAGCTGCTGAAACAGCTGGTGCTGCACCAACTACTGAGTTTAAAAATGTTGATCTCTCACTTACTGTAACACCTCAAGTTACGCCTGATAAACGAATTGGAATGAAAATTAACATTGAGAAGAACGAGATAGCTGGGCTAACCTCCAAAGGAGAGCCTTTTATATCAACAAGTGCTGCTAACACAGAGCTTCTTGTAAATGATGGAAATACTATTGTTATTGGAGGAATTGTAAAATCTACAATCTCTGAGGGTAGGGCTGGTTTTCCTCTGCTTTCAAATATCCCATATTTAGGGCAGCTTTTTAGATCAGATAATAAAAGCGATAAGAGAAATGAGCTGTTGATATTTATAACACCAACCATTGTGCAGCTTGATCAAAAAAAGAATGAATTATAACCATTTGAATATAAAGAGTATATTTTTTGGAGGAGATAGATGGACTTTAACCAGACGAGCTATAATAAAAAATATTGTAATATGCTAAAAAGATTAATGATAATACCCCTGCTGATGGCTATGGCTCAATTTTGCCTGATTTTTATATCAGGTTGCGGCTCGTCAGGCAGCTTAAATGAGACTGCTTCAATTACCCTTTCAGCAGATTCGCAAAGTATCCCTGCTGATGGCAAAAGCTCTGTTGCACTTACAGCCGTGCTCTCAACAAGTGCAGGCACAGGGGTTACTCCATACACCAATGTTGTATTTAGAACAAATCTTGGAAAGTTCAGAAATGGAAGCCAAGAGATTCAGGTTGATATTACTGGATCAGATGGTGTTGCTACCACATCTCTTATATCAACTGACGAGCCAGGTATTGCTGAGGTTAGCTGTGCATCAAGCGGTGTAACTCAATCTATACGAATAGACTTTACCCATTATGACAATTCAGGTCTTCCAGTGGCTGAAGAGTTTGGGTTATCTGTTCAATATCACAACATATCAGGGCTTTGGATGTCTGGTCTATCTACAAAAGTTTATGCCCATTTAGGAGATTTCTTAGGAAATGGTGTTAAAGATGGAGTTCCAGTAAGATTTAAAACCTACAACACTGGTGGATTTTTTGATCCTGATGTTGCTGTAACCTCTGGCATGATTGATGAGAATACTATACAGGGCAACGGAGTTGCATCATCTACCCTATTTTCATCATCAAATCCATCTCCAGCTCAAGGTATGGTATCTGTTACTGCAGAGGCTGACGGCGGTACAACAACCCATATAACCTCTATTGCTGTTACGCCCGGTTATGATTCTCATATTATCTACGCTGGAACTAATGGCGGCGGTGTCTATAAATCAACTGATAGCGGAAGAATTTGGGAAAATATCAGTAAATCTTCTTTAAATCCAAGGGCTGGTCAAAACTGGCTTGATCCATATATAAAGGGCAACAGTGCAATCTGCGTTGATCCAGATGATCACAATACTGTCTATGTTGGCACAGGCTATCTTGGGCAGGGTAATCTATTTCGCTCTTTAGATGGTGGAATGAATTGGAACAGCAACAATCCAGAGGAGTGGTTTGGGCTTTTCTCAACACAGTCTGCAATTTTAACAGTTCTATGCGATGATGATGGCAATAACAATGATGATACCAATTATGTGTGGATAGGAACAGAGGGGCAAGGGATTTTATATGCAACTGATGGCAAAAATTTTGCACCTGCTGGGGGTCTTATCAATGTAACAACACCATCTGGAAAAGGCGAAGTTTTACATGCCAATACTGGTTACACTGCAAAGACAGAGAAGTGGACTTT
>JADFZO010000027.1 GCA_015232465.1 Desulfamplus sp. | reverse complement strand
GGTTTAACCACTATAGAATGCTTAATATTAGAACACACAAGCCACTTATAAACCATTGGAATCTTTACTATGTTGAGCTAAACAAGTTCTTGAAATGTTTTGAGGCAGCTCAATTTAATAAAACAATTGAATCCTCTGATAAAAATAGAGTATCTTTTAGCAGCGAACTTGAGGTTTGGAGCTATTTTTTGGGAACAATTCAAGACAACTCCAAACCCCTTGCTCCTGTTTTTAATGAAAATAAAGGAATAGAGGAGGTATTTAACATGCTGCAAACTTTTACAAAAGATGACAGACTAAGAGAACAGTATCGCCTCCATGAGGAGTTTTTAAGAGTTCAAAGAGGTGAGGAAGCCCGCAAAGAGAGGCTAAAACAGCAATATAATATAGCTTTAAAAGAGCTTGAAGAGGTAAAAAGATTAAAAGAAGAAGAGCGAAGAGCTAAAGAAGAGGCTTTAAAACGTAGTGAGAGGGAACAAAAAGCTAAAGAAGAGGCTCTAAAACGTAGTGAGAAGGAACAAAAAGCTAAAGAAGAGGCTTTAAAACGTAGTGAAGAGATTCAAAAAGTGGCGATTATATCTCTTAGAAAGGCAGGATATTCAAAGCAAGAAATTGCAACCATGTTGAATATCTGTTTAACAAAAATTGAAAGCATATAGATTCAGCCATAGAAAGATTTAGTAGTTTAGGCTTTTATATAAAATAACATAATTTTTTAAGGATAAATCAAAAAATGAAAAAGATAGTTGAGTGCGTTCCAAATTTTTCTGAGGGTAGAGATAAAGAGATAATTGATGCTATTTCTGATGCAATTGCTAAAACTGCTGGCTGCACCCTTTTAGATGTGGATCCTGGTCAATCGACAAACCGAACTGTCTATACATTTGTAGGAGACCCAGAGAGTGTAATAGAAGGGGCTTTAGCAGCAGCAAGGGTTGCGAGTCTAAAAATTGATATGAAAAAACATAAAGGCGAGCACCCAAGATTTGGGGCAATGGACGTATGCCCCTTTATTCCAGTTGCTGGGGTTAATATGCAAGATTGCGTTGAAATATCAAAAAAATTTGCAGCAAGGGCAGCAGAGGAGCTTCAAGTTCCATTTTTTCTATATGAAGAGGCAGCAGAACATGACTATCGCCGTAAACTGCCAGATGTTAGGAGGGGCGAATATGAGGCACTTGAAGAGCGTCTAAAAGATGCAAAATGGAAACCAGATTTTGGACCAGCTAAATTTGTTCCAGAGTGGGGGGCAACTGCTACTGGTGCACGCATGTTTTTAATAGCCTACAACGTAAATATTCTTGGCACATCAAATCAGGCTCATAGAATTGCCCTAAATCTTCGTGAGGCTGGGCGTGGGATAAATGATCATGGTCAAGAGGAGTTGGGTCGTCTAAAAGATGTCAAAGGTATGGGGTGGTTTGTAAATGAGTATAATATGGCTCAAGTTACTGTAAATTTAAATGATTACCATGTAACCCCAATTCATGTTCTATTTGAGGAGGTAAAAAAAGAGGCTGCTCTTCTCAATGTCGGGGTTGCTGGCTCTGAAATTGTGGGGATTGTGCCGTTAGAGTCTATTTTAATGGCTGCTGACTACTACATTGAAAAGGAAAAACTCTTTGTCTATGAAGAAGACCAAAAGATTCGCCTTGCAGTTGAGCGTTTAGGTTTAAACTCTGTTGCACCATTTAGACCAAAAGAGAAGATTATTGAATATATTGTTGCAGAGCCTTTAAATGAGCCTCTTGCTTCAATGTCTGTTCGAGCATTTATTGAGGAGATTGCATCAAGATCAACAGCTCCGGGCGGAGGTTCTGCCTCTGCTGCTATGGCTGCTATGGGCGTGGGGCTTGGCTCAATGGTTGCTAAAATCACAAATGGGGTGAGAAAATTTGAGAGTGTTCAGCCCTACATGCAAAAAAATATCCCTATTTTGCACGATTTGACCCAAAAACTTATCCCAATGGTTGATGCTGACACATCTGCATTTAACGAATATATGGAGGGGCTACGAATGCCAAAAGGTGATGGAGGAGATGATCCTGTAACTTGGGCACGTAATCAAAATATGCAGGCTGGTCTTAAAACAGCAGTAAATGTGCCATTAACAACAATGCGTTTTGGTGATTTGGCTTGGGATTCATTGTGTGAGATTGCTCCTCACATAAATCCTGCATCAAACTCTGATCTTGAGGTTGGGGCAAGAGCTTTAGAGTGTGGAATTTGGGGAGCTTTTCGCAATGTCTGTATAAATTTAAAAGATATTAAAGATAATGATTTTAGAGATCAGACTTTTAAAGAGGCTGAGGCTATTGCAGATAGGGCAAAGGTAAAGTGTTTGGAGGTTCTATCAGTTTTGAGCAAAAAAGATTAAATTATTTTGGTCTATTTTATTTATGTTTTAGTCAAGGAGTACAAATATGAAAATATCGCCAAAAAATATACTGATAATCATAACAGCAGCAGCTCTTTTATCTGCTATTTTTGTTTTGTCGTGCACTAAAAATGAGCCTCCAGTGGTTATTGGTGCTGCTCTCTCACTTAGTGGCTCTGGCAGTTATGTTGGTGAGGAGGTAAGAGATGGAATGGCTCTTGCGGCTGATGAGATCAACAGTCGTGGCGGGATTAATGGCAGAAAGGTTGAGATAGTTGTAAAAAATGCACTCATGCCAGATGGTAAAATATCTGATGAGAGTGCTAAAAGCACATTTGAGGAGCTTGAAAAGGCAAATCCATTAATCATTGTTAGCTCTTTAAGTTTTGTCTCTATGAAACTTGCCACTATTGCAGAGGAGAAAAAGAGGCTGCTTGTGGGGCTTGTGGCAACTGTTCCTGAACTTACACACAACAGAGATTGGGTTTACCGTTACTGGACAACTGCTGAACATGAAGCCCCTCCAATGGCAGATATTTTTCTTGAAATAGAGGCAGAATCAAAGAGTATGAGCAAAGGCAGTAGCGAGAATCAAAATGGTAACAATAATGGAGATGGAGTGCTTGGGGTCATCTACCTGGACGATGCTTATGGGGGGTCTGTTTTTAAGGATATAGAAAAAAGGGGGAAAGATAAAAATATATCAATTAAACCATCTGCATTTCCATCTGATACCAAAGATTTTACAGCCTATGTTGATGCTCTTAAAGAGAGCGATGCAGTGGTTATTATTGGTTTTGACTTTCACATTATAAATATCTTAAAAGCACTTCGCTCAAGTAATTATAAAGGTGAGATAATCTCAACCACAACCGCAACCCTTCCTTCAGTAACATCAACACCAGAGTCTGACGGAGTCCATGTTACTGCTCCAGCCCTTTACAATAAAAATTATCCATTTGCAGATCAGGTAAAGGGGCGTTATGAGGCAAAATTTGGCAAACCATTTACACAATATTCGGCAAATGGATATGATTTTGTATATATTCTTATGGGGCTTTTAGAAGATAAACAGATGAACCAAGAGACAGTTAAGGCAATTTTTGAGAAAGGTTTTGTCTATTCTGGAGTGTTTGGAAATATTGAGCTAAAAAAAGGATCAAAAGATATACTCTTTCCGCTTTTCCCAGCAAAGATAAAAAATGGAGAGGTAATCTACAGATAAAGATGGGTATTCGCTATAAAGTAATTGTAATGGTAATTTTCTGGATGTTTGGGCTATCCACGCTTGGTTTTTATAGTATCAAGATGAGTAGCAGAGCATTAGAGCAATCTTATGGTGACAATATGCTGGATATTGCCAATGCAATGCACGGAGCAATGGCTAATATTCTTGCCAATAAAATTGAGACTCTTCAAAACATTGAAGCAAGACCTGTGCTTACCATTCCGCTTAAAAAATCAAATCGTCAATTTGAAAATATGGCTGATTATGATGCTATGTTGAAGAAAAATTTTGCACCATTGACAAAAGATATTACTGAAAATGAGGTTGTCTCTATTTTAAGGGGCATGTTCTTTACATTTTATCAAATTCATAAAGGCAGAACAGTCTTTTCTCATCTATCTTTAACCAATGCTTTTGGTGTAACCATTGCATCAACATCTTCCACAGATGGCTATTACGAGGCTGGTAAAGAGTGGTGGCAAAAGGCTTCTAAAGATGGCATCTATCTATCTGAAATTCAGTATGATAATTTTTCAGATACTTATGGATTGACAGTTGCGGTTAGGCTTAGAGATGAGAATAACGAGCTTATTGGTGTTGCAAAAGCTATAGTTTCAGCAAGTTGGATAGTGAGAGAAGCACAATCAATAACAGATAAGCACGAATACACAGATGTTAGGCTGGTTACTAAAGATGGAAAACTTATCTACTCAAATAAACCATTTAACTTTTTTGATGATGTTTCAAAACTCAATTTTTTTCAAAAATCATTGGAAAAAGATAGTGGTTATTTTGTTGTAAAAGAGGGGGGAGTTGAAAAGCTATATGCCCACTCTAACTCACATAACAGCATTCATAATAAGGCTAACCTGTTGTCAATGGAGAATATAAATTGGTGCATTTTTATAGGGAACCATATCAATAACGTGCTTGCCCCAATGTTTGAGCTTCAAAAAAATATGGCTTTTATCTATGTCTTTGTAATCATATTATCTATTAGCATTGGACTGCTCATTTCAAGGCAATACACAAAAGCCATCATTTCTTTAAAAAATTCTGCTGTTGCTGTTGCTCAAGGTGATTTTACTCAAAATGTTGAGACAAAACTCAAAGATGAGCTTGGTGAGCTTGCTCAAGCCTTTAATATTATGACCTTTAAACTAAGAGAGAGTTATGATGCTTTAAAAAAAGAGATTGAGATAAGAAAAAGGGCAGAAGAGGAGGCAGAGGCAGCCAACCTTGCAAAGAGCAATTTTCTTGCAAATATGAGCCATGAGCTTAGAACCCCTTTAAATGCAGTTATAGGATTTAGCCAGCTTTTAGAGCGTGATAAAGATACAACAAAGAGCCATAAAGAGACGCTTCAGATTATTATGAGAAGCGGAATGCACCTTTTATCTTTAATAAATGATATTTTAGAGGTCTCAAAAATTGAGGCTGGTAAAATCGAGGTAAATTATGACGAGTTTAACTTTTCTGAGATGGTTTACGATATTATAGCAATGGTTCAATCGCGTGCTAATGCTAATGGCTTAGAGCTTAATTTAGATATTGATCCAGCAATTCCCTGCTATATTAAGAGTGATCCGCAAAAGTTAAGACAGGTGCTTCTTAATCTTTTAATCAATGGCGTAAAGTTCACAAAGCATGGTGGAGTAAGCCTTAGGGTTAGGTGCCAAGAGTGTTATCTTGAAGAGAATATGCCCAAAAATGTTCTTATCTATTTTGAGGTTGAAGATAGTGGAATTGGCATATCTGAAGATGATATGAAAAATCTATTTAAAAAATTTGTCCGATTTAACACAAATCTCAATGCCGCTGAGGGGACAGGACTTGGTCTTGCAATTAGTCAAGAGTATGTGCGTCTAATGGGCGGAGAGATTGGTGTAGAGAGTGTTGTCAATAGAGGGTCAATATTTAAATTTGAGATTAAGGTTGAGGTTGCTAAAGATAGCTTTTTAGGTATTATAAATAAGCCAACTACTTTAAAGGTTGTGGGGCTTGAGCCAGAAGAGTTAAAACGCAAAATCTTGATTGTTGAGGATAATTATGAAAATCAGATGGTTTTAAGCAGACTTCTTGCATCAGTTGGTTTTGATGTTCGTGTTGCAGAAAATGGACTTGAAGGGGTTGAAACTTTTAAATCTTGGACTCCTGATTTAATATGGATGGATATGCGTATGCCAGTTATGGACGGGTATGAGGCGTGCCGCCAGATCAGACAGATAGAGCAGGAGGAAAATCAAGCTGTCAAAGATGGTGAACCGAGCCAACACACCCCGATAATTGCCTTAACAGCAAGTGCATTTGAGGATCAAAAGAGTCTTGTTTTGGCAGCAGGGTGCGATGATTTTATCAGAAAGCCCTTTATGGCTGATGAGATTTTTGATGCTATGGCACGCTATATTGGGGTAAAGTATATTTATGAATCACCAAAAGAGGAGTTAAAGTTATCAGACAAAGGCAAAGATTTAAGTGATCAAAGTGTAAACGATAGCTATCTAAAAGATGTTGGCAGTGGCTCTAAATTAAAATCCTCTGAATTAAAAGATGATAAGGAGATTTTATCTAAGGATTTTATTCTAAATATGCGTCAAGCCTTGATTGACCTTGATTTAGATAAAATTGATCAGCTTATAGATGGTATATCTGAAAAATATCCAAACATCGCAAAAGAGATCGCAGAGCTTGCCTCTGATTTTAAATATAATGAAATAATGGGAGTTTTAGATAGAATATAATGGATAATCAAGATAAGATAACTCAATCTAAAGAAAATAGTATTGCAAAAGAAGCTGACAAAAACGTAGATATGGGAGATCCAGTTCCTGGAAACATACTTGTTGTTGATGATAATCCACAAAACCTGCGTCTTTTGATAGCTATTTTAACTATGCATGGTTACAAAGTAAGACCTGCTCCAAATGGAGAGCTTGCCATTAAATCTATCTTTTCAACGCCCCCTGATATTATTCTTCTTGATATAATGATGCCTGAAATGGACGGTTATCAGGTGTGCCAAAAACTTAAAGAGAGTGAAGAGACACGGGCTATTCCAATTATATTTATCAGTGCCATAGATGCAATTGCAGAGAAGATAAAGGCTTTTGAGATGGGTGCTGTTGATTATATTACAAAACCGTTTCACGCTGAGGAGATTTTGGCAAGGGTGAACACCCATCTGACGCTTCGTAAAACTCAAAAGCAGCTTGAAGATGAGATTGAGAAGAGAAAAGCCTCTGAAGAGGCTTTAAGGGCAGTATCTATAAAATATCAGAAGATGGCAACTCAAGACTACCTAACAGGGGTGAGTAATCGCAGACACTTTATGGAGCGAGCTGAAGAGGAGCTAAATCGTGCAAAGCGTTATAGCCGTCCGCTCACATTTTTGATGATGGATATTGACCACTTTAAAAAGATCAATGATACATACGGTCATCAGGCTGGTGATTATATTTTAAAACAGGTATCTACAACCTGTCTTGATAATTTGAGGCTTAACGATCTTTTTGGAAGGATTGGCGGTGAGGAGTTTTGTGCCTTGCTTCCAGAGACAAGCTATAATGATGCAATTGTGGTAGCAGAGAGGATTCGTAAGAGCATTGAGGGGGCATCTTGGCAGTTTGACAATAGTGTCATATCATGCACTATGAGTATTGGAATGAGTGGTTTTAATATAAGCAGCAGTAACTTAGTTGGTCAATCTTTAAAAGAGGAGGAGTCTCGATTAGATGGTCAGTCAATTGATCAGCTTATAAAGCAGGCTGATGAGGCTCTCTATCTTGCTAAATCTTCGGGACGTAACCAAGTTAAGTAGTAGGGGCAATAATAGAATGGCAATAGATGCAAAATCATAAGGAGATTTTTAAATGAAAGTTTTTGTATGGAAAGCTAAGAACCCCAAAAATAAAATCATAAAGGGGGAGATGGAGGCAGAAAAGGCGGAGCAGGTTATAGGAAACCTTCAGAGAAAAAAACTTACACCCATAAAGGTAAAAGAGAAGCAAAAAGATATTTTAGAAAATATCCCGTTTTTGCAGCCTAAGGTTACAGAGTCTGATGTTATAATCTTTTGCCGTCAGTTTTCCACCATGATAGATGCGGGTCTTCCCCTTTTGCAGTGCCTTGAGATTCTTTACGCTCAGCAGGAGAATCCAACCTTTAAAAAGGTATTAAAAAAGATTAAGGAGTATGTTGAGACTGGAGAGACATTTGCAGATGCCCTAAAAAAATTTCCAAATGTGTTTGATGATCTTTTTGTGAATATGGTTGCTGCTGGAGAGGCTGGCGGTATTCTTGATATAATTTTGCAAAGATTATCAGCATACATGGAGAAGATGGCAAAGCTAAAAAAGCAGGTAAAGGGTGCTATGACCTATCCTGCCATAACTTTGGGTATTGCTATTATTGTTGTTGGTATAATTATGGTATTTGTTATTCCAGTTTTTAAGCAGATGTTTGATGATATGGGCGGAGCACTTCCAGCCCCTACACAGATTACTGTTAATTTGAGTAACTTTGTTGTTGCAAATATTGTCTATATAATTGGTGGTATTTTTGGCTTTCTCTTTATTATGAAAAAGGCATACAAAAACCCTAAAGGCAGAATAATAATGGATGATTTATCCTTAAAGCTGCCTGTATTTGGGATATTGATTAAAAAAGTTGCTGTTGCTAAATTTACAAGAACTATGGGGACAATGATGTCAAGCGGTGTATCTATTTTAGAAGCCCTTGATATTGTTGCCAGAACTTCAGGAAATAAGACCGTAGAGTTTGCAATCTCTGATGTAAAGATTGGTATTGCTGAGGGGCGATCTATGGCTGATCCTCTGCTTGAGAGTGGAGTCTTTCCATCTATGGTCTGCTCTATGATAGCAATTGGCGAATCTACTGGAGCGTTAGATACCATGCTTGGGAAAATTGCCGATTTTTATGATGATGAGGTGGATCAGGCGGTTAAAAACCTTACAGCCATGATTGAGCCTTTTATGCTTGTCTTTCTTGGTGTGGTTATTGGCGGTCTTGTAATTGCAATGTATCTTCCAATATTTAGTATTGCTGGTGCTGTTGGCGGTTAAACAGATAGTTTTCAGTTAAAAAACTATGTTTAAAATATTTAATTATCAGGGTAGTAAAAGATAAAAAATGGTAAATCCTGTTGAAATGCAGCGTGGATTAAAGTGGCTCATCTCTTTAAGAATAATCTTTGCGATTGTTCTTATCTTCTCCACGCTTCTATTTTCAACTAATGAGTCAATGCCTATTGATGCTCTTCCATTTATAGCTATCTATCTTCTTGCCCTTTTGATGCTTCTTTTATCTGTAAGCTATGGTTTTTTGTTTAAAAAATTCTCCTTCTCCCCACTTTTTGCCTATCTTCAACTTACTATTGATTCTATTACTGTAAGTGCAATAATTTTTATTACTGGTGGTTTTCAGAGCATATTTACCTTTATCTATCTTTTGGTGATTATTGCTGCAAGTATGCTCCTTTTTCGTAAAGGTAGCCTTATTATTGCGACACTTTGCAGTCTTCAGTATGGTATTCTTATTGATCTTGAGTATTACGGCATTATTACCCCATTTATATCAACTGCAAAGTTATCTGTTAGCGTTGATTGGAACCATATTATTTATAGAATTGTAATAGTTATGGTTGCCTGTTTTGCAGTTGCTCTATTGAGCGGTTTTCTTGCTATGCAGGCAAAGATTGCCAAGCGAGATTTAAAACTTATGGAGGATCACCTTAAACGTGTTGAGAGAATGGCAACAATGGGAGAGCTTGCGGCTGGCATGGCACATGAGATAAAAAATCCCTTAGCATCGCTATCTGGCTCTATTCAGATGCTTAAAAGTGAGGCTGAACCGGGAACTCCTAATTATAGACTTATGCAAATTGTTCTTCGTGAGACTGAGAGGCTCACAAGAATAGTTACTGATTTTCTTTTATTTGCAAAACCCTCTACTATGAACGCAAAAGAGGTCAACCTTGCTTTTGAGATTAATCAGACCATAAAACTCTTTAGGCAAGATGCACTTTGCAATAACAAAAACCCCTCTTCAGAAGATTTAAATTTGTGTAGCAAAGAGATTGAATTTGAGACTAATCTTGATGAATCTATCTATTTTAATATTGATCCTGATCACTTTAGACAGATTTTATGGAATCTTCTTAAAAATGCAGCAGAGTCAATTCATATTAAAATAGCCAATGTTAATGAAAGCAGAGATAGTTCAATAGATGGATTTGAAATTGAGAGATTTGATGGCTGGATAGGGAGCAATCTGTTTAAAACCAAAGATAATCGGATACTGCTTAAAGTTAGTGATAATGGCTGTGGGATTGAAGATGGTGATGTTGACTCTATTTTTAACCCATTTTTTACCAAAAAATCTTATGGAACGGGTCTTGGTCTTTCAATTATCCATAGGCTTGTAGATTTATACAATGGGTTAATAGATGTTGAAAGTAAAGTTGGAACAGGGACAACATTTACGGTCATTTTTCAGGCAGCAAACTGACAATGAACCCTATTTTCACAAAAAAACAAAACATTGACACTTCACAATAAAATGGAGTAACTATACGCTCTTTTTTTGAATGCAAAACCCAACTAACGCCACCTGTTATTCGTTACGTTGGCATTTGTTTTTTTTTAATTTACCTTAAATAATTTTTAAGAAAGATATAAAAATGATGGAAGAATCAAGCGAACTACTAAAAGCAAGAAAAGAGAAGATCAAAGAGCTAAAAGAGAGTGGAGTCAGCCTTTATCCCAATGACTTTAAAGTATCACACACCATTGGGGAGCTTCATCAATTTACAACTCTATCACCTGAAGCCTTGTTGGAAAAATCTATTACTTTTGGAGAGAATGGTATAACTTTTTCTGCAGCAGGCAGAATGATGGCTATCAACAATTTTGGTAAATCATCTTTTATCAGATTTAAAGATAGAACTGGTCAGATTCAGGCATACGTTCAGAAAAATATTGTTGGAAATGATGGATATGCCATTTTTAAAAAACTGGATATTGGCGATTTTATAGCAATTGAGGGACCGCTTTTTCAGACAAAAACAGGTGAGTGGACACTGCTTGCAAAGAGTTTTAGGCTTTTGTCAAAATCTGTAAGACCTCTTCCTGAAAAGTATCACGGCATCAAAGACCCAGAAAAGCGATACCGCCAAAGATACCTTGATCTTATTATGAACGAACATGCAAGGGATATTTTTGTAAAGCGAAGCAAAATTGTCAGCACAATGCGTAAGTTTTTTGAGGCACGCGATTTTATGGAGGTTGAGACTCCAATGATGCAGCCACTTCCCGGTGGAGCTGAAGCCACGCCATTTAAGACATGGCACAATGCACTTGGAATGGAGCTTTTTTTGCGTATTGCCCCAGAGCTTTATCTTAAACGCCTTGTGGTTGGAGGATTTGAAAAGGTCTTTGAGATCAACCGAAATTTTAGGAACGAAGGGGTCTCAACCCGTCATAACCCAGAGTTTACAATGGTTGAGTTCTATCAGGCGTACGCAAATTACGAAGATTTGATGGATATGACAGAAGAGATGTTCAGAACTATTGCAATGGAGGTAAACAGCACTCTTCAGATTCAATATCAGGGAGAGACCATTGATTTTAGTGCTAAATGGAAGCGGATTCCAATGGTTGAATCTCTAAGCACTATTGGCGGTATTGATAGTGAAATTATTGCAGATTCTGCAAAACTGCTTGAATTTGCAGAGCAAAAGGGGATTAAGATAACAAAAAAAGAGCGTTATGGAAAAATTCTCACAAAACTTTTTGATACACTTGTCGAGCCAAAACTTATCCAGCCAACATTTATAACTGGCTATCCTGTTGAGGTCTCTCCTCTTTCAAGAAAGAGCGACACAAACCCAGATTTGACAGATAGATTTGAGCTTTTTATTGCTGGCAGGGAGATTGCCAATGGATTTTCCGAGATAAACGATCCAGCAGATCAGTATGAGAGGTTTGTAGAGCAGGCATCACAAAGAAGTGAAGGGGATACAGAGGCTCATATTATGGACGCAGATTATGTTGAGGCTCTTGAGTATGGTATGCCTCCTACTGCTGGTGAGGGGATTGGAATAGATAGGCTTGTTATGCTGCTTACTGATTCGCCATCTATTCGAGAGGTTATCCTATTTCCCCACATGAAGAGTGTTTAATAGATAGAACAAAATTAGGAATATAATATCTTAAGATGTCTCTTGAATTTTTCATAGCTGGAAAATATCTAAAAGCCAAACGAAAAGAGGGTTTTATATCTCTTATTACCCTTTTATCTGTTGCTGGCGTTACTGTTGGTGTGATGGCTTTGGTGATTGTTATTGCTGTTATGAGCGGGGCTGAAATTGAGTTTAGGCGAAGGATTCTTGGGGTTGAGCCTCATATTCTTATTATGGAGTATGCGGGCAAATTTAGCGATTATAAAGATGTCGTTGATAAAATTAAAAATATTGCAGATGGGGATAAAAGCAGTTTCACGATTAAAGGGGTAACTGCAATATCTCCATTAGTTTTTGGTCAAACAATGATACGCTCTGCCTCTGGATTATCTGGGGCTGTTGTAAGGGGGATTGAGCCAGATTCTGGCATCTCAATCATCAAAGGCTTTACAGCAGAGGAGCTTAAATTAAAACTTAAAAGCAGTAAATCTGATGATGATAAAAATGGTCTAAATAATCAAAACAATGAAAATAGTGGCAGCAAAGATAATGCAGACAGAGACTTTCCAGGAATTATAATGGGGAGAGAGCTTGCAAAGCATGTTGGAGTTACACAAGGAGATAAGGTAGTTTTGATGTCTCCTGGAGGCATGATCTCTCCAGTTGGGCACATACCCTCTATGACACGCTTTGTGGTTACAGCTATTTTTGACTCTGGTATGTATGAGTATGACAGCTCGCTTGCATACATTCATCTTACTGACGCACAAAAATTGATGGGCATGAGAGATCGCATATCTGCACTTGGTGTGTGGGTTGATGATCTTTTTGCATCTGCTAAAATTAAAGATGAGATTGTCAAATCTCTTGGCTCTAATTTTTATGGGCGAGATTGGATGGAGATTAATCAAAGTCTTTTTGCTGCCTTAAAACTTGAAAAAACTGCAATGTTTGTCATTTTGACTCTGATAATTCTTGTTGCTGCCTTTAACATTGCAAGTGCCTTAATTATGATGGTTATGGAAAAGACAAGAGATATTGCTGTTTTTAAGGCTATGGGTGCAACTGATGTGCTAATCAGAAAGATATTTATTATTCAGGGCATGATTGTAGGCTTAACTGGCACAGCTCTTGGCACTTTGGGCGGTGTTGTGGTCTCTGTTCTTCTTAAAAAATATAAGTTTATTGAGCTTCCTGCTGCATATCCATTTTCTACCCTTCCAATTCAGCTTGAATATTTAGATGTTGTTGTTATTGCTTTGGCATCAGTGGTTATATGCTTTTTATCAACCATCTACCCATCTTATAAAGCATCAAAAATGGATCCTGTTGAGGCTCTTCGTTATGGATAAATCCCCTTTAATATCTTTAAAATCTATCTCTAAAAAATTTAAAAGTAGTGCTAAGGTCAGTGTAGAAGATATAGAGATTTTAAAAGATGTTGATTTTGACATCTACAAAGGTGAGACAATTGCTGTTGTTGGAGCTTCTGGAACTGGAAAATCAACCCTTTTGCATATTGTAGGAACACTTGATCGTCCCAATCAAGGCAGGCTCTTGTTTGGTAATAAAAATCTGTTTGATTTAGATGCAGACGAGCTTGCCCGCTTTAGAAATAGAAGAGTTGGATTTGTGTTTCAGTTTCACCATCTGCTTCAGGGATTTACAGCAATTGAGAATGTTATGATTCCTTGCATGATGGGCAGCAATCTTTCAAAAAAAAAGATTATTGCCAACTCTGAGGCAATACTTGAAAGGGTAGGCTTAAAGCATCGTATTTATCATCGTGCAGAAGACCTATCAGGTGGGGAGCAGCAGCGTGTTGCACTTGCAAGGGCACTTGTTATGAATCCAGATATTTTGCTGGCTGACGAGCCAACAGGCAATCTTGATAAAAACAACAGCATTCAGGTGCACTCGCTTCTTGTGGAGCTAAATCAAGAACTTGGTATGACTCTTATTGTGGTAACTCATAACAGCGAGCTTGCCTCATTGATGCAAAAGAGTGTAACGATCCAAGATTGTAAGATAGTTGATGTGGTTGGGAAAAATAGCAATGAAAATTAGTCAAAAAAATAATGCTAATTGATTACTTGTATTAGAGAATATCTAACTAAAAATTAACAATAATGTTTGGTAAAACAATAAAACTTTTTTTAATAGATGGTACGGCAAACGCAAGAATATCTTGTGAGCTATCAAACTGGACAGGAAAAGCTTATAAAATTCCTCGTAATAACCTTAAACAATGCTTTGACAGACCAGAACTTGAAACAACAGGAGTATATATGCTATTCGGTAAATCTTCTAATACTGTTTCAAAAAATATTATTTATATTGGAGAAGCCGAAAATATATATAAAAGACTTCAGCAGCATTTGAAAGAAAAGGATTTTTGGAATGAAACCGTTGTTTTTATCAGTAAAGATGAAAACTTGAACAAAGCACACATAAAATATCTTGAAAATAGGTTGCATCAAATAGCATCTGAGGCTAATCGTTTTGAAATATTAAATAATCAAATACCAACACAGTCTTCTGTTTCAGAATCCGATAAAGCAGAAATGGAAGAATTTTTATCAAATATAATTATGTTGGTAAATATACTTGGTTATAACGCGTTTGAAAAAATTGGAGAGACAGGTAATGTAAGAAGCGTTCACGTTGCTGAAAATGTCTTTTTTATACGGGCAACTCGTGGAGCTAATGGAAAAGGAAAACCATCAAGAGAAGGATTTGCAGTGTTTAAAGATTCTATAATTGCTGATCCTATTACAAATTCTTATCCTAAAAACATGAAAATTTTAAGAAATAAACTTTTAGAAGAAGGAAAAATAGAAAGGATAAACGGTAAGCTTGTTTTAGTAGAAGATTATGTTTTTTCAAGTTCTTCAACAGCAGCAATGATTGTGATGGGAAGAAGTGCTAATGGGTTGACTGAATGGAAAACTGCAAATGGATTGACACTACAGGAGTATGAAAATCAAGATATAATTACTGAAAAAAGTTAAATATAAAGTGATTCAACAATGAATAGTGAGTATGTTGTTGTAATGAGAAAACAATAAAAATAGTAAAATATTGGATAAAATCAGATGCAGAAAATAGATAAAATAGATTTAAATAGCGTTGTTAATATTATAGCTATCGCCTTGCTGCTGCTTGTTATGTGTATCTCTACAGCATTAGCAGAAGATAAAAGTGTAAAGGTTGGAATTTTACCGTTTGAGGTAAATGCCCCGTCAAATATGGAGCATCTTAAAAAGAACTTTCCAGAGATGGTTGCAGAGAACTTAAAAAAACAGGGTGCTCAGACCGTTTTGATTACTGAAACTAACGGCACAAATATCGCCAAATACATAACTACAAAGCCCCCTTACACAACTTTAGAGATTCAAAAAATCGGATTAGAGATAGGAGTTGATTATCTTGTTTGGGGTTCGATTTTTGTTGCTGGGGGGCAGATAAGTGTTGATTCAAGGCTGTTTAATGTTATCACATCAGAAGAGCCATTACCATTTTTTGCCAGAGCTGGGGCTATTGAGAACCTTTTTGCTGCTGTTAATGCAATCAGCAAGCAGATAGGAAGCCAGATATTTAACAGGCTTCTTGTGGCGGGTATTGCCATAAATGGCAATAAAAGGATTGAATCTGATGCTGTGTTGCGAGTTATTGGTGTTAAAAAGGGTGATATTTTCAATATAGATGATCTCTCTAAAGAGCTTAAAAAGGTCTTTGCAATGGGCTATTTTGAAGATGTCCGTGTTGAGGGTAAACGACTTGATGATGGCATTAATATAATTTTTACAGTTGTTGAAAAGCCAAGCGTAAGAAAGATAAAGTTTGAGGGTAACTTTGTTTATGAGGATAAAGAGATTTTAGAGGCTGTTAGAACTGGAACAGGCTCTATTTTAAATGCCTTTAAGATTAACGAGGATATTGAACGAATAAAAGCTCTTTACACCACAAAAAATTACCACAACTGCGAAATAAGCTACACAGCCACAATGCTTGATAATAATCAGGCTGATATAACCTTTGATATTAAAGAGGGAGAAAAGCTCAAAATTTCAACTATTGAGATTGATGGCAATAAATTTTTTACAGACAAGGCTCTTAAAAAGGTTATGAAGACTGATGAAAAGGGCTTTTTGTCATGGCTGACCTCGTCTGGTGAATTAAAACAAAATGAGCTTGAACAAGATGTTTATAGGCTTGAATCGTTTTATAAAGATAATGGATTTATTGATGCAAAAATATCTAACCCTGAAGTTGAGTTTGGCAAAGAGAGTATTTTGGTTAAACTTAAGGTTCAAGAGGGTGAGCAGTTTAAGTTTGGTAAAATTGAGTTTGAAGGAGATTTAATTGTTCCAGAGTCAGAGCTTAATAAAAAGTTGACTATAAAGCAAGGCGATCTCTACAGCCGTGAGAATCTTAGAATCAATGTTTTTGCAATAACTGACATCTATTCTGATAAAGGCTTTGCAAATGCAGATATTGCACCTAATATTGCAAAAAATGACGCAACAAAGATTGTTAATGTCAAATTTTCGATTCAAAAAGGCTCTCCTGTATATCTTGAAAGAATTTTGATAAGCGGCAATACAAAGACTCGAGATAAAGTTATCAGGCGACAGCTTGAGGTCTATGAGCAAGACCTTTACTCTATGACTAAAATTCAAAGAAGTGTTAGAAATTTGAGGCGTATCGACTATTTTGAGAATGTGGATATTAAAACATCTAAAGGTAGTAGTGATGATAAGCTAAATATTGATGTTCAGATAACAGAAAAGGCAACAGGGGCGTTTAGTTTTGGAGGTGGTTATAGCAGTGAAGATCAGCTTTTTGGTATGATCTCAATCTCAGAGAGAAATCTATTTGGGCGAGGGCAGATAATCTCAACAAAGGCAGAGGTTGCCTCATCTTCAACACGTTTTACTGTAAGTTTTACAGAGCCTTGGCTATTTGATATTCCTCTATCTGCTGGCGTAGATATATATAATTGGGATAAAGAGTATGACTATTACGATAGAGAGAGCGTAGGCGGTGCTGTTCGGTTTGGTTACGCAATCTTTGATGATACCACTATTGGTTTTAGATATGGTTATGAGGATTTTACAATCTCAAATGTGGAAGATATATATACTGATGTGGATCCTGGTCAATATATAACAAGCAGTCTCACTACATCTTTAAAGTATGACTCAACTGACTCACCATTTAACCCCAAAGAGGGTTCAAAGCATAGCCTCTCAGTTGAGTATGCTGGAGATTGGCTTGGTGGTGAGATAGATTTTACAAAGTATATTGCTGAAACTGGCTGGTATTATCCCCTCTTTTGGAAGTTTATAGGTTTAGCCCATGCAAAGGCTGGTTTTTTAGATGACAGAACAAAAGATATTGAGATCGATTACGAGCGTTTTTACTTAGGCGGTATAAACTCTGTTCGTGGTTACGATTGGCAAGATATTAATGCAACTCCAGAGGGTGAGCTTGAACAAAGAGGTGGTGAGAAGTTTGTCCAGTTTAATCTTGAGGTAACCTTTCCACTTGTTGAAGATGTAAATTTAGCTGGAGTTCTCTTTTTTGATGCTGGAGACTCCTATTTAAAAGATGAAAATATTACTTTAGAACAACTCTACACGAGCTATGGCGGAGGCTTTAGATGGTACTCCCCTATGGGTCCAATAAGGATAGAGTATGGTAAAATATTAGATGGTAAGCAGTATAGTGGCGGAAGATGGGAATTTTCTATAGGAGGTGCGTTTTAAAATCCAATTTTTGCTTAAACTTTGGATTTATAAATACTTAAAACATTATAAAAATATTACACAAAAAAACTTAGAGTAAAAAACTTAGAGTAAAAATTAATTTAAAAAAATTTTAATAAATGGAGATAGTTATAAAATGAGAAGCTTAGTAGTATTGTGTGCAGTTCTATTTATCTGTTTTATCGGCTCTATATCTACACAAGGTTTTGTTTCAACACTTGAGGCTGCTGGGGCTTCAAAGGTTGGTGTTGTAGATTTTCAAAAGGTTCTTACCACCTCAAATTATGGAAAGCGTGCCACTGACGAGCTAAACAGAAAAGGCAAAGGCATGGAAGATGATATGAAGGCAAAAGAGGCAGAGCTTCTTAATCTTCAAAAACAGTTTGAAAAAGATGCTCTTGTTATGGCTAAAGATAAAAAAGAGGGTAAACAAAAAGAGCTGCGAACCAAATTTAATGACTTTAAGGCTCTTAGAGCAAAATATATGGACGAATTTAAAAATATGCAGGCTGAACACTTTAATAAAATCAGAACTACTGTCCTCAACATAACCAATGACGTAGGGAGAAAAGAGGGCTTTACAATAATTATTGAGAAAAATGAGGGTGGTTTGATGTATTTTGATGCAACCCTTGATATTACTGATAAAGTCATAAGTGAATATAACAAAAAACCTGGACAGTAAGCTACTTTATGAAATTGACTCTTAAAGAGATTGCAAGCAAGATTGATGGTACAGTTGTTGGAGATGAGACTCTTGAGATTTACGGGGTCTCATCTTTTTATGATGCCCAGCTACAAGATATAACCTTTGCCTCTGATCCAAAGTTTTTAAAGGCATTAAATCAGACTCGTGCGGGTGCAGCTATTGTGCCAGAAGATTTTGATGATAGTTTATTAGAAGAATCAAAAGTTGTGCTGCCAATAATAAAAACTAAAAATCCTAAACGTCAATTTTTCAGAATCCTCTCTATTTTTCACCCCCCAAAAGAGCCATCAAGAGATGTTGCCAATGGAGCTGCTATTGGCAGCAATTTTGTTTGTGGTTGCCAGCTTTCAGTTGGAAGCCATGTAACCATAGGTGATAATGTCAAAATTGGGGATAGGGTTCAAATAATGCACGGAGTCTATATTGGCGATGATGTTATTATTGGCGATGACACCTTGATAAAGCCAAATGTAACCATAATGGATAGAGCTAAAATAGGCTCTCGCGTGATTATCTATTCAGGTAGCGTGATTGGAAGCGATGGTTTTGGATTTACTCAAGATATGTCAGATTTATCCCATGAAAAGATTGTCCATGCTGGTTTTGTCCAGATTGATGATGATGTTGAGATTGGTGCTTGCAACACAATTGATCGTGGAACATTAGGAAGAACTTGGATTCAAAGGGGCGTTAAGACAGATAATCTTGTCCATATTGCCCATAATGTTACTATTGGGGAGCACTCGCTTATTGTTGCTCAGGTTGGAATTGCTGGAAGCACAATTATAGGAAAAAGGGTAATTATTGCTGGCAAGGCTGGGGTCTCTGGTCATCTTAAAGTTGGGAACGGTGCAATTATTGGACCTGGTGCTGGTGTTTTAAGCGATGTTGAATCTGGTCAGATTGTATCTGGTATCCCTGGAATGCCCCATAAATTGTGGCTTAAAGTTGCTGCTATTTTGCCAAAACTTCCTGAAATACGTAAACGGCTTATAGCCCTTGAAAAAAAGGAAAAATAGATAACTATGATTCACCCAACAGCAATCATTGACCCAAATTCTGAGATAGAGGAAAATGTCTCTATTGGTCCCTATGCCATAATTAAAAGCAATACGCATATCGGCTCTGGCACAGAGATTGGACCATACACCACCATTGACCAGTATGTTACTGTGGGTGAGGGGTGCAAAATATTTCAATACGCATCAGTTGGAGCTGCACCACAAGACCTTAAATTTCAAGGGGAAAAGAGCTATCTTAAGATTGGCAAGGGGACAATTATACGTGAATTTGTAACCATAAATCGTGGAACAGAGGTTGGCGGAGGTATTACAGAGGTTGGTGAGAATAACTATTTGATGGCATATACCCACATTGCCCATGATTGTAAAACTGGTAAAGGGGTGATTCTTGCAAATAATGCAACACTTGGCGGTCATATTGAGCTTGGCAACTATGTTACTGTTGGCGGGCTTGTGGCAATTCATCAGTTTGTTAAGATTGGAGATTACGCCTATATTGGCGGTAAATCTGCAATTGTAAAAGATATTCCCCCTTATGTTATTGCAGTTGGAGATAGAGCTACACTTTATGGACTCAACAATGTAGGTCTTGGCAGACACAATTTTTCAAAATCTACAATCTCAAGCCTTAAAAAAGCGTATCGCATATTTTTTAGAATTGGGCTTACAGTAAAGCAGGCATCTGAAAGGGTTAGGGCTGAGGTTGAGCAGATACCAGAGGTTGTCAACTTTACCAATTTTATTGAAAATTCACCTCGTGGAATAACAAGATAATTAAATAAAAGTATGAAATCTATCGGATTGATAGCAGGGGGAGGGCAGTTTCCAATTCTGTTTGCTAAAAAAGCATCAGAAAAAGGGTACAAAGTGTGTGCAGGAGCATATATCAATGAGGCATCAAAAGAGCTTGAAAACTATGTTGATGCGATTGAGTGGTTGCATTTAGGGCAGGTGGGTAGGCTCTTAAAGTTTTTTAAAAAACAGGGTGTTACAGAGTCAGTTATGATGGGGAGTGTAAAAAAGACAAAGATTTTTACAGATATACGCCCAGATTTTAAGGCTATCGCATTTATTGCAACTAAAGGGCAGACTCACGATGACTCTATTTTAAGCTCATTTGCCGATCTGTTAGAAAAAGAGGGTGTAAATATTAGACCATCAACCTTTCTGCTTCCAGAACTTATCTCGCCAAAAGGTTGCTGGACACGAAAATATCCTGACAATGCTGAACAAAAAGATATTAAAGTGGGTTGGCATATTGCAAGAGAGATTGGAAAACTTGATATTGGGCAGTCTGTTGTAGTCTCTAATGGCACTGTTTTGGCAGTAGAGGCAATAGATGGAACAGATGCAACTATAAAGCGTGGTGCCTCTTTGACTGATAGAGGTGCTGTTGTGGTTAAGCTCTCTAAATTAAAGCAAGATTTACGCTTTGATCTCCCCTCTGCTGGTGTTGAGACTATAAATATTATGGCTCAATATGGTGCATCTGTTTTGGTTTTAGAGGCTGATAAAAGTATCACATTTGACAGAGATAAGATGATAGATGTGGCAGACAAGCACAAAATATCTATAATTGCAATTGGTGATGAGGATTTTCAATTTAAAGAGTAGCCATTTATGCTCTTAAAAACAGATAGAAAAATAAGATGAAAAAAAAGAGACACATAATGATCATAGCTGGTGAGCCTTCAGGTGATCTGCATGGTGCTAATTTGATCAAAGAGTTGAAAGATAGGGGTAAATTCTCTATCGAGAATGGCTCTTTTACGGATGTCAATCAATCGCTTATAATCACAGGTATTGGCGGCGATTTAATGGCTGAGGCTGGCATGAATCTTTTTTTTCACATAAAAGATTTATCTGTAATGGGTCTGACTGAAGTTATTGCTCAGTTTTGGCAGATAAAAAGAGCTTTTGAGCTTTTTCAAGAAAATATCATCGCTAAAAAGCCAGACCTTTTAATATTGATTGATTATCCTGGATTTAACCTAAAAGCTGCTAAATTTGCAAAACAAAGAGATGTTCCAGTTTTGTATTACATTGCCCCTAAAGTTTGGGCGTGGAACAGGGCAAGGCTAAAAAAGATAAAACAGTATGTTGACCATGTTGCGTTTATCTTTCCATTTGAGGAATTAATATTTAAAAAAGCAAAAATTCCAGCTACTTATGTAGGTAATCCACTTTTAGATTGCTATGTAATGGATTCTTTTTTATCAAACAATACCACTGATAAAATAACCATAGGTATTTTGCCAGGATCAAGAGAGTCTGAAATAGCGAGCCTTTTTGAGATTATGCTCCAATCTGCAAATATTATATCTAAATCTATAAGATATGATTCAAAATTTATACAATTTAGTAACATCGACTTTCTCATCTCTGCTGCATCATCAATAAATATCAATAAATTCAACAATATATTAGAACCATACAATAAAGATAATCAGTTTGAAGTTATAAGAGGAGAGCCGTCAGAGCTTTTTAGACGATGCGATATTTTAATTGCTGCGTCAGGGACAGTTACGCTTGAGGCTGCAATATTTGGTCTGCCTATGGTTATTGTCTATAAAACATCCTCTTTTACATATTTTATTGCAAAGCATTTTGTCAAAATTCCATACATTGGGCTTCCAAATATTGTTGCTAAATATCAGATTGTTCCAGAACTTCTCCAACACAATGCCACGCCTGAAAAGATTGCAAATCAAATTTTATTGATGCTAAATCCAGCCACACTTGCCTATATAAAAAAGAGACTTTTAATGGTACCAAGATACTTAGGTGGCTCTGGAGCTGCCAAAAGAGTCTCAAAAATAGCTATGCAGATGTTGAAAAGTTAAATTTTTCCTTTGACATTAATAACATATATGTTTTACATAATTTTTTATGTAGTTTTACGCACTGATTGTGATTCATTTTATGAGTTGTTTTTAACCCATTGTATGAATCATCGTATCAATTAACAGTTACTTTATTAATTTATTTAAAAAGGAGAGTTAAAATGAAGTGTTTTAAAGTGTTGTCTGTTCTTCTGTCTGCTCTTTTCATCTTTGCATCTGCCGTTGCATTTGCTGGAACGCTCGACAATGTGAAAAAAAAGGGATTTATCCAAGTTGGTGTAAATCAAGGGCTTTTTGGATTTGCCATTGCTGATGATAAGGGTGAATGGAAAGGTCTTGATGTTGACACTGCAAGGGCAATATCTTGTGCTGTCTTTGGATCTCCTGATAAGCTAAAATTTGTTCCCCTTACAGCTCAAACAAGATTTACAGCCCTTCAGTCTGGCGAGATTGATGTTTTATGCCGTAATGCAACCAGAACTTTAGCAAGAGAGTCTCAGCTTGGACTTAACTTTGTAACTGTCAACTACTATGATGGACAAGGTTTTATGGTGCCAAAATCTCTTGGTGTTAAATCTGCTAAAGAGCTAAGTGGTGCTACTGTATGCGTTCTTCAAGGAACAACAACTGAGCAGAATGCTGCTGATTTTTTTAAAAAAAATGGCATGGAGTGGAAGCCAGTTGTAGTTGAGAGCACACCAGCGATTCAGCAGGCTTTTTTATCTGGTAGGTGCGATTGTATGACATCTGACGCATCACAGCTTGCAGGTCTTAGAACAGGAGCTCCAAAGCCATCTGACTACATGCTTTTACCAGAAATTATCTCAAAAGAGCCTCTTGCTCCAGCAGTAAGGCATGGTGATGATCAGTGGTATGATGTTGTAAATTTTGCTGTTCTTGCCATGATTCAGGCTGAAGAGTATGGTATTACATCAAAAAATGTTGATGATATGCTCAAAAGCGAAGACCCTGAAGTTAAACGCTTTTTAGGAGTAACACCTGGTAATGGCGAAGCTCTTGGTCTTGATGAAAAATTTGCTTACAATATAGTGAAGCATGTTGGAAATTATGGTGAAGTTTTTGAACGCAATGTTGGTCCAAATACCCCTCTTGCACTTGAAAGAGGTCTTAACGCCCTTTGGACAAACGGCGGTTTGATGTATTCTCCACCATTTAAATAGATATTAATTTCCCCTCCTATTCTTCCCCTCTGTTTTATTTAAAATTTAAAAATATAAAAAAGGGGAGAATAGGAGATTAAGCTCTTTCAAACCTGATTATTTATATAAAGCAGGGGCACCATGCAAAAAGATAATATAAACCAAACCAGTAAGGCACCAAGTGGTAACACATCAACTGACCCCCATAAAACAGCAGATGAATCTATCTGGAGTAACGCAACTTTTAGGGCGATCTTTTATCAGATTGCGGCTATATCAATAGTTGGCTTAACTGTCTATTATCTATTTTCCAACACAACCGCAAACCTTGCCAAGCAGTCTATTGCCACAGGATTTGGCTTTTTATCAAGAGAGGCATCTTTTGAAATTGGCGAATCTATGATTTCGTTTTCCTCGTCTAACACGTACCTAAGAGCCTTAGCAGTTGGAGCTTTAAATACTATCAAAGTCTCATTTATAGGGATTGTTCTCACTGTTTTGTTAGGTATAGTTGTAGGAATTGCAAGGTTATCTACCAACTGGCTTGTTTCAAAAATAGCATCATTTTATATTGAGGTGCTTCAAGATGTTCCCGTTCTTTTGCAGCTATTTTTCTGGTACACCATTTTCAATGTTGTTATGCCCTCACCACGTCAAGCTCTTATCCCATTTGAAGGTGTTGTATTTTGCAACAGAGGTGCATATTTTGCAATTCCAGCAGATCACCCAGCATTTACGTGGGTGGGGTATGCTTTTATTCTTGCCTGTATAATTGCATTTTTTATAAGGCTTTGGGCAAAAAAGAGGCAGGAGCTTACAGGGCATATATTTCCAGTTTTAACTGTCTCATCAATATTGATAATACTGCTTCCGTTGGCAGCATGGTTTGTAATGGGAGCACCTACTGAAATGAATATGCCAAAACTAAAGGGGTTCAACTTTGAGGGTGGATACAATGTAAGCCCTGAGTTTGGCTCTCTTCTTTTGGGGCTTGTTCTCTACACATCAGCATTTGTTGCTGAAATTGTAAGAGCTGGAATCCAATCAATTTCTAAAGGTCAGCGTGAGGCGGCTGAATCACTTGGATTAAAACCTCTCTTTATTATGAATTTAGTAATTTTACCACAAGCTCTTCGTGTGATTATCCCCCCTTTAACAAGTCAACTACTTAACCTTACCAAAAACAGCTCTCTTGCTGTTGCTATTGGCTATCCTGATATTGTCTCAATAGCCAATACCACCATCAGCCAGACTGGTCAGGCAATTGAGGGGGTTGCACTTATTATGATAATGTATCTAACTTTAAGCCTTTTGACCTCACTTTTTATGAACTGGTATAATGCTAAAATGGCACTTGTGGAGAGGTGAAGTAAATTCTGGAAATGTTGTGACATATTACTCTAAAGAGTGTGGAGTCAATTATTAAACACAATAACGAACGTAAAAAGGAGAAAAAGCCATGAAACACCTTCGTTTACTGCCATTAATTTGGCTAATTTTTACAACCACTATTTACGCATTTCCAATCCCAAACACCGGCATAACCAAATGCTATGACAACGAAAAAGAAATTCCCTGTCCAACTGCTGGACAGGATTTCTACGGACAGGACGGAAACTACTCCATCATCTCCTACACCAAACTTGATGACAACGGCAACGACCTTCCCATAACTTCAACTACTTGGGCAATGGTGCGGGATAATGTTACTGGCTTGATTTGGGAGAACAAAAACAGCGGTGATGGCACAAAAGATTATACCAATCTTCATGATGCAGATAACACATATACTTGGTATGAAATTAATTCAGCCACAACTGATACAGCAAATTTTATAAAAACATTAAATGATGACAATTTTGGTGGATATTCTGACTGGAGAGTGCCATCAATAAATGAGCTTATCACCATTGTCGATTATAGCATTCCGTTCCCTGGACCAACTATAAATAAAACCTATTTTGAAGATACAATTAACTCTTATTATTTATCTACTACTAACTGTTTAGCCGGTAACTATGGATTCTGGGGCGTTAGTTTTTACGGCGGAGCCAGCAGCTATTACTATAAAGGTGCGGCTGCCTATGTTAGGGCTGTTCGCGGCGGACAGTCTGAGTCTGGGACATTAGATAATTTGATTATTAATGGTGATGGCACAGTAAGTGATTCTGCAACTGATCTTATGTGGCAGCAAGATAATCCTAATAATACAATGGATTGGAAAGATGCTCTCTCCTATTGCCAAAACCTTGATCTTGCTGGCTATACTGATTGGAGGTTGCCAACCATAAAAGAGCTTAGTAGTATTTTTGATTATAGCCGTTATGCCCCTGCTATAGATACGAATATATTTTCTAATGATATGTTTGATTCTTATTATTGGTCGAGCACTACCAATTCTAATTATATCTTCACTGCGTGGGAGATGCACTTCAGCAGCGAGGGAGGATACAGATACTATGATAAGCTCAGCAATACCAAATATGTTCGGGCTGTCCGCAATATCCAAGCTACTCCAACTGAAGATTTCGGCTCTTTAAAAGTATCCATCTCACCAGAAGAGGCAGTAACTGCTGGTGCAAAGTGGCGGATTGACTCTGGTGATTGGCATGACAGCAATGAGACTGTGTTTAATATTGCCGTTGGCACTCACACTGTAAGTTTTAAAGATATTACAGGCTGGACAACGCCAGCAAGTCAGACAGTAACAGTTGAGAATGGAAAAACTGCCACAGCTACAGCCACTTATCTTGGTGCTCAAGTGGTTAGTGTTCTTACTCCAAGTTCGCCAAATGCCACAGTAGCTGCTGGCGAATCTGTCAAAATTTTTGGCTCGTCAGGGGCTAACCATGTAACCATTGAAAGCGGTGCAACTGCAAAGCTCATTAACTTTCCGGGCAGCAACACAATTACAATCAAGGGTGATTCAACCAATTTTAAAGTCTCCCGTTCTGGTGCAATGGTAAAATTTGAAGGCGTTGATGGAACTACTGCTCAAGGAACGATTGTACAGCTTCCAGCAACCAAAACAGAACAGACAATTATTTTTAATGATGTTTCAGCTAAACTTGTTATTGAGTCAGGTAAAGTGATGTTTGGCACGCAGGTTGTTACGCTCAATTCTGAGGGGATTGAAGGGACAAAACCACAGTTTTCTTCACCAGTTCCAGACACAGGCATAACCAAATGCTACAATGACACTGGAGATATTCCCTGCCCGCAAGAGGGAGAAGATTTCTACGGGCAAGATGCCAATTACTCCATCAATCCAATGAGTTACACAAAACTTGATGAAAACGGAAATGACCTTCCCATAACTGCAACCTCTTGGGCAATGGTGCGGGATAATGTTACTGGCTTGATTTGGGAGAACAAAAACAGCGGTGATGGCACAAAAGATTACACCAATCCTCATGATGCAGACAACACATACACATGGTATGACAGTAACCCAGCCACAAACGGCGGATATGCTGGCACTGCCGGTAACGGCACAGATACAGAAGATTTTATAAAAGCTTTGAATGATTCAAGTTTTGGCGGACATTCTGACTGGCTATTGCCAACAATAAAAGAGCTTTCAACTATTGTTGATTACAGCATTCTATATCCAGGACCTACTATCAATATAAATTATTTTAAAGATATGATTTCTTCGTTTTATTGGTCCAGTTCTACCGACCGCGGCAGCATATACTCTGCGTGGGGAGTCAACTTCAACTACGGCGGCGACTACGACTACGTTAAGACCAACTACTACTATGTCATGGCTGTTCGCGACGGAAAGTCAGCAATTGGGTCATTGGATAATTTAATTGTTAACGGTAACGGAACAGTAACTGATTCTGCAACTGGTCTTATGTGGCAGCAAGATACTTCTGGTAACTCTATAACATGGAAAGATGCCCTTTTATACTGTCAGAATCTAAATCTTGCTGGCTATTCTGACTGGAGATTGCCAACAATAAAAGAGCTTAGAACTATTGTTGATTACAGCCGCCCTGCACCAGCTATAGATATCAATTATTTTAGTGATACCTTTACGTCATTTTATTGGTCCAGTTCTGTTTATCCCGATGCCGTAGGTCGTACTGCGTGGGGGGTCGACTACTACAACGGCAACGACGACAAAATCGCTAAGCTCTTAAACCACTATTTTCGGGCTGTTCGTGGCGGACAGTAGGCTATTTAAGCATTTGCTCATTTGATGATTTTGGGGTCTGAATCACGGATTAGCACGGATTAAGGGATTTCACGGAAAAAATCAGTGCAATCCGTGCTAATTAGGTTAGTTGGTGATTCTTATAATTGGTGAATTGGAATAAATATGTCAGATAATGGAGAGTTGTAATTATGAGATTCGGCTATGGAGTTAGCGATTTCAGTAAAATTATTAACAAAGGCTATTTTTACCAAGATAGAACAGACAGAATCCCCATGCTTGAGCAAGCAGAATCCCAACTCTTTATCCGTCCCCGCAGATTTGGCAAATCTCTTCTTCTCTCCACGCTTGAGCATTACTACGATGTTGCAAAAAAAGATGAGTTTAAGCAGCTCTTTGGTCATCTTGCAATTGGCAAAAATCCCACATCTCTTAGAAACTCCTACTTTATCCTAAAACTTGATTTTTCGTGCGTTGACCCAACTGGTTCGGTTGATCAGATTCGACAGTCTTTGTTTAACCATATAAATGTGTGTATTGAAGGTTTTTGTACTTATTATAAATTTAAAGATTTCGAACTACCTGCGATTCAAATTAACAGTAATGATGCTTTATACTCTCTTCAATCACTGGCTAAGGCTGTCAAAGCAACTCTACACCCGTTATATCTTCTGATTGACGAATACGACAACTTTGCAAATATAGTGATGATGGAGGTTTATCGAGTAAAGCAGAAATATGAAAAAGATGGAGATAGATATTTTTCTTTGGTTCACGATCAGGGAGCATTACGAACGTTTTTTAAGACTGTAAAAGCCTTAACCACATCAACCATGTTTGACCGTGTGTTTATAACTGGAGTGTCGCCAGTTGTGATGAGCGATATTACAAGTGGGTACAATGTTGCAAAAAACATCTATTTTGAGCCTGAATTTAACGAGCTTTGCGGCTTTACTCAACATGAAGTTGAAAATGTGGTAACGCAAATAGTTGAATCATGCGATTTTAAAGATAAAAAGAGCAAAATTAATGAAGCAGTAGATTTAATGAAAGACTACTACAACGGTTACAGATTCAGCCATACTACGAACGATTATGTGTATAATCCAACTTTGTGTCTCTTTTTTTGGGAACAGTTTCAAAAATCCTGCCAATATCCTCGTGAAATGCTTGACGATAACCTTGCGGTTGATGAATCCAAACTTGAATATATTGCAATGATTCCAAAGGGTAGAGAAATTTTATTAAGCCTTATGGAGAAAGATTGCACGGTTGTAATTCCAGCAATCAGCAAAAGGTTTGGGCTTGGCGAGATGATGAGTGATTTATCTAAGGATAACAGCTTTTTAGTCTCGTTTCTCTATTACTTTGGAGTGCTGACTATTTTTAAAGATACAGATGATTTGCAAAGTATCTTGAAAGTTCCAAATCTTGTGATGAAGGGGCTTTATGTTGATAGGATCTGTAAGATGTTTCTGCCAATACCAGATGATAGAGACAACGGCAAAGAGGCTGCAAGGCAGGTGTGGAGTAAAGGCGATATAGCCCCATTATGCCGTTTTGTTGAGGAAAAATATTTTAAAGTGTTTGCAAACCGAGATTACCGCTGGGCAAATGAGCTTACTGTTAAAACAGCGTTTTTGACGCTGCTTTACAACGATATTATTTACATCATGGATTCAGAGCCAGCAATTGATAGAAGATATGCAGATTTAACCATGATTATCCGCCCTGACAAACGGTATGGCAAAGTTTTTGATGTTTTGATTGAGTTTAAATTTGTGGCTCTAAAAGATGTAAATATAAGGGGAGAAGATGCAAAAGCTCTGAGAGAATATGAACTTTATAAAATGCCCCAAATTGTTGAGCAGATACAAGATGGGGAGCGTCAGATTGCTAAGTATGGAAAAGAGCTTGAAGATAAATATGGAAATTTAAGATTGCAAAAATTTGTGGTGGTATCGTTAGGGTTTGAGAGGGTCTGTTTTAAGAAAGTTGTTGACAAATAATTATTATAAAAAATATTAATGTCATATTGGTCTTGATCATAGATTATGATAATGTATCTAACTTTAAGCCTTTTGACCTCACTTTTTATGAACTGGTATAATGCTAAAATGGCACTTGTGGAGAGATAATTTTATGAACAGTAGCCTAATAAACTCTAAATCTCAATCATCAACATTAAAACCCCCAGTTACAGAGACTGGTGCTGTTGGCTGGCTCAAAGCTAACCTCTTTAACTCACCGCTTAACACAGTTGTAACGATCTTAATACTGTTTCTGTTTTATAAGCTGTTGCCACCATTTATTAATTGGGCTTTTGTAAATAGCGTATGGGTTGGCGATCCCTCGCAATGCCAAGCTGGTGAAGGGGCTTGCTGGACTTACATACCTTCCAATATTAGATTTATCATTTTTGGTCTATTTCCTGCTGATGAGCAGTGGCGAGGCTTGCTTGCCATGCTAATAATGGTTGGAACGGTCTTTTATAGCAGAAAAAGAGACCGATGGAGGCTATCTCTTGCATACGTCTGGATTGGAAGCACAACTGTTGTAGCTATTATTCTTAAAGGTGGTATTTTGGGTCTTGAGCCTGTTGAGAGCACAAGATGGGGCGGGCTTCTCCTAACCTTGATGCTATCAGTTGTTGGAATGGCTGCTGCTTACCCCTTAGGTATTGTTCTTGCACTTGCAAGACGCTCAAAAATGCCTGCAATACGCACAATAGCGGTTTTTTATATTGAGATAATTCGTGGAGTTCCGCTTATCAGTATGCTATTTATGTCTGCTGTTATGTTTCCTCTATTTTTGCCCGAAGGTATTACAATTAACAAAATTTTTAGAGCACAGGTTGCAATTATAATGTTTACAGCAGCATACATAGCAGAGGTTGTAAGAGGCGGATTGCAAGCAATGCCAAAGGGGCAGTATGAGGCTGCTGAATCTCTTGGACTCAACTATTTTCAGATGATGAAACTGGTAATTCTTCCCCAAGCACTTAAAATTGTGATTCCGCCAACAGTTGGCATACTTATCTCTGCATTTAAAGATACATCTCTTGTTGCAATTATATCTCTTTATGATCTTCTAAAGACCTGTCAGTCAACCCTCTCTGACCCTAAATGGTTGAGCTTTAGCACTGAAGCATACATATTTATTGCTGTTATCTATTTTATATTTTGTTATGCTATGTCAAGCTATTCAAGAGGACTTGAAAAGGAGTTAAGTGCTGGACAATCGCACTAAAAACAATATAAACTAACCAATGGAAAATATAAAATGGCTACTGATACACAAAATTATATAATCAAAATAAAAAAGATGCACAAATGGTATGGTGAGTTTCACGTTCTCAATGACGTAAATCTAAATGTTAAAAGAGGTGAGATAATTGTAATTTGCGGACCTTCTGGCTCTGGAAAATCAACACTTATCAGGTGCATTAACCGCCTTGAGCATCATCAGAGGGGTAGTATAAATGTTGATGGTATTGAGCTGACCGATAATTTAAAAAATATTGAGAAGGTTAGGGCTGAAGTTAGTATGGTATTTCAACACTTTAACCTTTTTCCGCATCTGACTATTCTTGAAAATTTAACTCTTGGTCCAATTTGGGTAAGAAAGATGCCCAAAAAACAGGCTGAAGAGATTGCTATGGAGTATTTGAACAAAGTGCAGATCGCGGAACAGGCAAAAAAGTATCCTGGGCAACTATCAGGGGGGCAGCAGCAGAGAGTTGCGATTGCAAGAAGCCTCTGTATGCAGCCAAGGATCATGCTATTTGATGAGCCAACATCAGCACTTGACCCTGAAATGGTCAAAGAGGTTTTAGATGTTATCATATCTCTTGCTAAAGAGGGTATGACAATGCTTGTTGTAACCCATGAGATGGGGTTTGCAAAATCTGTTGCTCACAGGGTAATTTTCATGGACGGCGGAATGATTATTGAAGAGAATAACCCTGAAGATTTCTTCTCTAACCCGCAAAATGAGAGGACAAAGCTCTTTTTAAGTCAGATACTCTATTAAGATAGAGTATTATTCGTTTACTATAAATGAGGTAACCAAACTTTTTTATGTCACTTAATGTGATTTTACTTGTAATTTGTCTTTTATTATCAGGCTTTTTTTCTTCTGCAGAGACTGCTCTTTTTTCCATCAGTAAATTCAAAGCCCTTCACCTTGCAAAAGAGGGAAGAAAAACAGATCAGCTCATTTGCAAAATGAAGGAAAATCCCCACAAACTTCTATCAACTATTTTAATTGGCAACAACATTGTCAACATCGGAGCATCATCATTAGCAACTGCCCTGTCAATTAATTTTTTTCAGTCAAATGCTGTTGGTATTGCTACTGGTGTTATGACCATCTTGATTTTAGTATTTGGTGAGATTTTCCCAAAATCTTTTGCAGCTCAAAATAAAATAGCAGTTGCAAGATTTGCTGTTTATCCTCTGATGTGGTGTTCAAGACTTTTTACTCCTATTATATTTTTACTTAATTTTATACCAAGAATGCTTGGAAAGGTTGATCAATCCTTTTCTGTTACTGAAGACGAATTGATGACAATGGTTGAAGTTGTAGAGGAAGAGGGAGAGATAAAAGAGGAAGAAAAAGAGCTTATTTCAAATATTTTTGAGTTTGATGATACAAGTGCTTCAGAGATAATGACCCCAAGGGCTGATATGTATTTTATTGATATTAACGATAATATTGACATCAAAGCCATACTTAACTCAGGATTTACACGTATTCCAGTGATTGATAACCGTATTGATAATGTTATCGGTATCTTGAATCTAAAAGACCTATTTGCAAGATACCATGATAGTTGCCCCCTCAACATAGCTGTTGGCAATGACCCGACCGTTGAACAGACACTTGACAGTATCGACAACGAGAACTGTCACGATTCAATAAATGCTGAGGATTTGGGAATCAAAGAGATTATGAGAGAACCGTTTTTTATCCCTGAATCTAAAAAATTAGATTCTTTGCTTCATGCGTTCAAACAGATGAAAAACCATATTGGCATAGTTGTAGATGAACATGGTGGAGTTTGTGGTATTGTAACAATGGAAGATGTTCTTGAGGAGCTTGTAGGAGAGATAAGTGATGAAACTGATAGGAATAATGAACCCAATATTGTAAAGCTTCACGATGATAAATGGATAGTTTTGGGCAAAACAGATATTTGGGAGCTAAATAAAACACTTAATCTATCTATACCTGAATCGCCTGACTACGACACCTTTTCTGGCTTTATTCTTGATAAAATTGGCAAAATTCCAAAAGTTGGGGAGACAATCACAATAGATAGATATGCTGCCACTGTCAAAGAGAGAGACGGTAACCGTATCAGAACATTTGTCTTTAAACTCTTTTAATTTTTTTGATTCTTGAGTAAATAAAAAAATGGCTAAACAGATCACCCCATCAACTAAATTATACGCTATTTTTGGAAAACCAGTAAGCCACTCAATAAGCCCCTTGATTCATAATATGCTTTTAAATGAGTTTGGAATAGATGCGGTCTATTTGGCATTTGAAATTAGTGATATTAAAAAAGGGGTTGAAGCAATAAGAGCCCTTGGCATTAAAGGGGCATCAATCACCATTCCATTTAAAGAGGATATTATCAAATATCTTGATGAAATTGATGATACTGCAATCAAAATTGGGGCTGTTAATACAGTTATTAATAAAAACGGTCATCTTTGGGGTTGTAATACAGATTGTGATGGTGCAACCAAGCCTTTAAAAGAGGCTACTGGCTCATTGGAGGGCAAGCAAGTCTATATAATTGGGGCGGGCGGGGCTGCAAGGGCGGTTGCGTTTGGAGTAAAAAAAGAGTTAGGCAAACTAATAATTGTAAATCGCTCAAAAGATAAAGGGCAGAGTCTTGCAAAAGAGGTAGAAGCAGAGTTTTTACCATTAGAGCTATTTAATGGTTCAACCCACCTATCAAGTAGCAGAAACAGAGATTATCCTATTGATATTATTATTAATACAACTTCAGTTGGCATGAACCCAAATATTGATGAATCGCCAGTAAATCCTGAAATTTTTAATAAAAATATGGTTGTGATGGATATAGTTTATAATCCTCTTAAAACAAAGATGCTCAAAGATGCTCAAAGTTCTGGCTGCAAAATAGTTGATGGGCTATCTATGTTTATTTATCAAGGGGCTGCTCAATTTGAGCTATTTACTGGTATCAAAGCTCCCCATCAGCTTATGCGAGATATAGCACTTACGCAGTTGATGAGATAAAATTTTACGATAATTTAAGATAAAAGGAGGCAAAGAGGGGTGGATATAGTTGTTATAGCTACGGTGGCACTATTTGCATCAGGTTTAACGCTCTTTTCTGGATTTGGACTTGGCACACTTTTAATGCCTGCTGTTGCCATATTTTTTCCTGTTGATGTTGCAATTGCTATTACTGCTATTGTCCATTTTGCCAATAATATCTTTAAGTTAGCTCTTTTAGGACTACACGCAGACAAAGATGTTGTTATCAAATTTGGAGTGCCTGCTGTTTTGGCTGCATTTTTAGGGGCATTTACACTTGGCTGGCTATCATCTTTAGAGCCTATTTATCAATACTCATTAATGGGAAGAGCCTTTATGGTTATGCCTGTTAAGCTAATTATTGGGTTTTTAATCATAATATTTGTCTTGGTTGAGCTATCTAAAACATTCTCATCTATAAAATTGGATAAAAAATTTCTCCCTTTTGGTGGCTGTTTAAGTGGATTTTTAGGGGGATTATCTGGTCATCAAGGGGCATTCAGAAGTATGTTTTTGCTCAAAGCTGGACTAAGTAAAGAGCAGTTTATCGCAACTGGCGTTGTGCTTGCTGTTATTGTTGATATGTCGAGATTGTTGATATATGGGTGGGACGCTACAACTTCAGCTAAAGATGTAAATTGGTTGCTTGTTGCTATTGCCACGCTATCAGCCTTTATTGGTGCGTTTGTTGGTGCACGACTGATGAAAAAGATGACTATAAATTCAGTTCAGATGTTGGTTTCAATTTTATTGGTTGTTGTTGCGTTTGGTATGATTGTTGGGATACTTTAAAATTTTTAAATAACAGTAGAGCTACTTAAATAAATGAAATCTATAAAGACAAAAATAACCTCTGATAGATCAATCACAATACCCGGCTCAAAGAGCATCTCTCATAGAATGCTTATTTGTGCTGCTATGGCTGATGGCACTTCTATAATTAGAAATATTCTTCAAAGTGAAGATATTCATCATACAATCTCTGCTCTTTCAAAAATGGGTGCTGTAATCGAAGAGATAACTTTAAATGAAAGTGAGGATAAAGCTATTTGTGTAACTGGCTTTAATGGAGAGCTAAAGCCATACGATCAGGAGATATATCTTGGAAATTCAGGAACTTCTATGAGACTTCTTGCTGGAGTTGCAGCACTTGGCAAAAGCCCATACACCTTAACTGGTGATAAGAGAATGCAAGAGCGTCCAATGGGTGATCTGCTTGATGCTTTAAATATGGCTGGTGCTGAGGCTATCTCAAAAAAGGGGGACGGCACTCCTCCTGTTGTAATCAAAGGGGGTAATACTAAGAATCTAAATACAATTGGGGGTAATATATCTCTTGATTGCTCTCAAAGTAGCCAATATCTATCTGCTATGCTTATTATGGGTGCTCTTTTGCCTGATGGTCTATTTATTAATCTGCCAGGTCCCACAGTTTCTGCCCCTTATGTTGATCTTACAATTGATGTTATGAAAAAATTTGGGGTTACTGCTAAAAGGATTGATGATAAGAGCTACAAAGTTCATGGGGCACAGCACTACCGTGCTGGAGATTTTTCAGTTGAGCCTGATATTTCAAATGCAAGCTATTTTTGGGCTGCTGGTGCTGTTACTGGTAAAAAGATTACTGTTACTGATATAAATCAAAACTCTTTGCAGGGCGACAGACGGCTTCTTGATATTTTAGAGCAGATGGGCTGCAATATTGAATATTATCAAAATGGAATAGGTGTTTGTGGCAATAGATTTGAGCTTGGTTTGGCTTTAAATGGGGTTGAGGTTGACATGTCAGATATTCCTGATGTTGTGCCAACTCTTGCTGTTGTTGCTGCTTTTGCAAAAGGGCGAACAAAAATTGTAAATATTGCACATCTACGAGAAAAGGAGTGCGATAGAATCTCTGCTGTTGTATCTGGGCTTAGAAAAATCGGGGTAGAAGCATCAGAAGGAAAAGATTGGTTAGCAGTTATAGGGTGCAGTGAAAATTACAATAAAATTATGCACGGAGCTTTTATTAATACATTTAATGATCA
>JADFZO010000026.1 GCA_015232465.1 Desulfamplus sp. | reverse complement strand
AGGGAATACCTACGGATGTTCACCTGAGTAATGGTAAAAGTGCTGAACGTCCTTTCGTTAGTGTTATTCTTTCACCAGGTGAAACCGCAGTTATGGATCGTGGCTACCAAAGTCACAAGGATTTTGATCTCCTCCAGGCTGAAGGAAAACATTTTGTTTGCAGAATAAAAGCTGGAACAACTAAAACACTCATTGAGCAAAATGATGTTGATCCAAATAGTGCTCTTATTTCTGGGCTCCAGATGGAACTATTGGAGAAGATGAACCTTGCGAAAAGCCGTTTGCAAGCCAGTAAAAATTTTCTTAATTTTAACTACCCACCGCCAGAGGCGGTGGGTTTGACCCAATAATAAATAATCTTAAAAAAGGAGGAGTCACAATGAAGAAGGTAATTAAGAATTTTATTTCAAGTTTTTGGGTAGTATTATTTTTCATTCTCGTATTTCAACTTAACAATGCGTCAAATGCCATTGGAGCTTTTAGATATGACGTAACTAAGCCCAATGATAGAGTTATTTTGACTAACACTAACCCAGACAAAACCGTAGTAACAGGCTCTTTTATCTATATTTATGGAACTGCGGGAATCAATAAAGTAACTCTTGAAAGTGGCTCAGGTGCTAAACTTATCAATTTTCCGGGCAGTAATGTCATTACAATTCAATCTGACGCAAGTGACTTTACTGTAGTGCGTTCAGGTGCAACAGTAACTTTTAAAAATTCTACAGACGGAACTTTACTTGTCATACCAGCCACAAAAACAGCTCAAAATATTATATTTAATGATAATAAATCGTTTGATTTGGTAGTTTCAGGCGGGTCAGTTATGTTGGGAAGTCAGGTGGTTGGGCTTACAGCATCATATATTCAGGGGGGGGCTTCCACTACTATTATCAATGGCCCTGAAGGAACTACAGTTACCATACCATCAGATACTGCCAATGCAGGTTCAGAAGTGGCAGTATCATCACACACATCATCTGATTTATTAAGTGGCGGAGAATTAGCAGCATCACCAGCTATCCAAATAGATACAGGCAATAAAGAGTTTGTTGGAGGAAAGGCTGAATATAAAGTTGATTTTCCTGTAACTTTAACTAATGCTGATCCAGCAAGCCTTAGAGTTATGGTAAAGCTTTCTGACGGTTCAATTTTACCTATTATTGGAGATTATAACCCTTCTTCAAAACAGTATAGTGTTAAAGTCTATGGTCTTGCTGATAACTGGGTAATGGGTGTGGTGTCTGGAAATAAAATTTCTATGGTTCGCTCTAAAACACGTGCTTTTCCTACAGATAGATATATTTCTAACTCTCAACGTGTAGCATCTAACTGGCCAAGCCTTGATTTTGTTATATCCCCTCCTGCATCACAAACTCTTACTGAAAGTGATATTCAAAATGATATTTTACCAATTGCACGAGATGTGCTTGTAAGACTTCAAAGTGAAGGATTTACAGCACCTATGTTGCAGCAAAACCAGAGCAATGGCGGTGCTTATGAGATGTATATGATTGACAGTGATATTGGAGATGGAGCTAATTCTTATTATTCTCCACCATACTCAGGTCTTTTAGGTAGAATATATGTTTATTATCCAGATATTAGTGAATATAATGCTAACTCTGACCAATCTTTAAAATTTGTTCTTATGCATGAAACCTTTCATGCTGTTCAGTATGGATACAACTATAGTTATGGGTCAATCCCTGCATCATCTGATAATGGGAACTATAACTGCTCTACTGCAGCAGCTTATGAAGAGGGAACTTCAAACCTTATGGGAGCTACATATAGCCAAAGAGGTGATGTTGGTTCTGGAGGAGCAGCTTATGTTCATACAGGCACTTCTTCTCACCTTCTTGATAAATCTGCTGATGATGCTGAAAAAAGCTCTCCATACAATAAACAGGATTTTTTTGCATTTCTTGCTAAACGTTATTTTTCTGGAGATTTAACATTTCTTCATTCAATGTTTAGCTCTATTGCTTCTTCTGCTTCAAGCGGTCAATCTGCATCAACTACAGACGATTATATGTTACTGTACCGTCAAGGAGTCAATTCATTTCTTGCTTCAAAAGGCTATAGTTTACCTGAAGCATATACAGAATATGCTCTGCAAAGATTATATCTTCATGAACCTGAATATCTCATAAAAGATAGTGAAAAGAGTGATGATACTTTTGCTAAAAATACCTTTTCTCAAAATTTACTAACTTCTAACAGTGGTCATAAAACTTGGACATCTACGGTAGATAATGATTTTCAATTTGACGCTTTATCCTTCTCAAATATCAAACCTCTTTCGTCAGTTGCTGCAACTTTAACTGTTCCTGCTGATCTGCCTGAAACCATGAAAGATGGCACTTTACCTCTTACAATATCCTTAAGTGGAGGTGGGCAGATAAACCAGACAATGGCTCAAGAGGGAATACGTATTTTAATTATTCGTGAGAATTATGGTGTTCCAGTTGCAAGTAACCCAACTATCTCAGTTAGTGATATTAGTTCTCCAATTGAAGTATCATTGCAAGACAATACTTCACATTTACGAATTATTATCATGAACGCATACTATAGCAATACAGTTGCCAATATTACTATGAATGTTCAAACAGGGCGTTATCAAGAAGTCGCTGGAACTAATGGAAGTGTCATGCTCGATACTGTAACAGGATTAGAGTGGCAAAGATGCAGCGTTGGACAGACATGGAATGCCGTCACTAAAACTTGCGATGGAACTCAAAGTACATTTGATTGGAATACAGCCTCAACTCTCACTCAGGTAGGAGGATGGCGTACTCCAACTCTTTCTGAATTAGCTACATTAGTATATTGCACAGACCCTCCTCCTGTTATAGGGTTAACTAACGAGCGTTATTCTTGCGGTATGAATGGCGATACATTTCAAATACCAACTATATGGAAAGATGCTTTTCCAATAAACCTCGATGCTGAAGAACATTGGTATTGGAGTTCCACTATGAAACAAGGCTGGGGGGAAAATCCTGGCTGGGGATATGCTGTGAGTTTCTATTGGGGAGGTTACAACTATTGGGATTTCACAAGCCTTTGTGCTGTACGTCTTGTAAAATCGCCATATTAATACAAATATGCAAAGGTGAAAAAAGAGTATGGGCGTAGCATCATCGCTACGCCCATACTAAATTAAAGTAGCCTAAAAAAGGTATAGAACTATTCTATCAACCCTTTTTTGCAACAACCATCTTTGCCTGCTCAACAATATTTTTAGTGCTAATTCCATACTCTTCAAGCACCTTTTCACCAGGGGCAGAAGCTCCAAACGAGTTGATTCCAACTATTTTACCACTATCTCCAACATACCGCTCCCAACCCATGCTGATACCCGCCTCAACTGCAACCCTTGCCTTTACATCATGTGGCAGGATTCGCTCCCGATAGGGTGCTGGCGATTTTTCAAAAAGCTCCCAGCTTGGCATACTTACAACCCTTGCGTAAATTCCATCTTTCTCAAGCTCAAGAGCCGCATTGAGGCAGAGATGAACCTCAGAGCCAGAAGCAATCAAAATTATATCAATACCTCTATTGCTATCTTTATCAACATCTTTGATTATATAAGCCCCATGACTTAAAGAGCCATCTTTGCCTATCTGATTTTGGTCTAATATCGGCAGATTTTGACGGCTCAAAATTAGTGCTGTTGGTCTATCCATTGTGGTTAGGGCAACCCTCCACGCCTCAGCAGTCTCATTGGCATCTGCTGGGCGAATCACATTAAGATTTGGTATTGCCCTTAAAGATGCAACATGCTCAATCGGCTGGTGAGTTGGACCATCTTCGCCGACAGCTACGCTATCGTGCGTAAATACATAGATTAAAGGCAGACCCATCAAAGATGCAACCCGTAGAGCAGGTCTGACATAATCGGCAAACACAAGAAATGTTCCACCATAAGGACGAATACCACCATGCAGATACATTCCAGAGATAATTGCACCCATTGCATGTTCACGAACACCAAAACGGATATTTCTGCCGTGATATGATTCTTTTTGAAAATCAGCAAAGCCTGAAAGATATGTATTGTTTGATGGGGCTAAATCAGCAGAACCGCCCATCAAAACAGGCAGATTCTTTGCAATTGCATTCAAAACTTTTCCAGAGGCAGCGCGTGTTGCAACTGGTTTATCGCCAGTTTTAAAGAGTGGAATTTGGCTATCCCAACCTTGTGTAAGATAGCCGCTTACAGCATCAACAAACTCAGCAGTCTTTTGGGGAAACTCTACCTTGTAAGTATCAAAAATATCTTGCCACGCCCGCTCTTGAGCCTCCCCTTTTTCAACAACTTTGCGGCACTCAGTTAAAACCTCATTTAGCACATAAAAATCTTTGTCAATCGGCAGACCATAAAACTCTTTTACCAGCTTAATTTCATCAGCTCCAAGTGGAGAGCCGTGTGCTCCACTTGTCCCCTGCTTATTTGGGCTTCCGTATGCAATTTTTGTTTTGATTTTTATAAGCGATGGCTTAGATACCTCTTTTTGAGCCTCTTCAATAGCAGATGCAATTGCACAGGTGTCATTTCCATCAGCAACAGATACAACATGCCAATTCATTGCCTCAAATTTTGCCTTTACATCTTCAGTAAAGGCAATTGATGTTGCCCCTTCAATTGTGATTGAGTTATCATCATAAAGACAGATGAGTTTGCCAAGCCCTAAATGTCCAGCAAGCGATATAGCTTCAGATGCAACACCTTCCATCAAATCGCCATCTCCGCAAATCACATAGGTAAAGTGGTTGATAATCTCTTTGGTGTTAGTGTTAAAACAAGATGCTAAATGACGCTCTGCCATAGCCATTCCAACGGCATTTGCAATACCCTGACCAAGAGGACCAGTTGTGGTCTCAACCCCTGGTGTGTGTTTATATTCTGGGTGTCCTGGTGTTCTGCTTCCCCACTGTCTAAAATTTTTAAGATCATCAAGAGTTAGACCATAACCATCAAGATAGAGCATACTGTAAAGCAGCATTGATGCGTGTCCGCCAGATAGGACAAATCTGTCACGGTCAATCCAAGCTGGATTTTTAGGGTTGTGCTTCATGTAACGATTCCAAAGAACAAAAGCAGTTGGAGCAAGCCCCATTGGTGCTCCTGGGTGTCCTGAATTTGCCTTTTGAATAGCGTCAATTGATAAGGTTCTGATTGTGTGGATACAAAGTTGCTCAAGCTCTTTTTGATCTTTTTGGGCACAAGCCATTATTTTTCTCTCCTTTTTGTTTATAAAATTTTTTTACAATGCTCTCATATATTCTGGTTTTAATCGCACCTTACCTTGAAGTGCCTGTGCAATAAGATTAAGGGTCTTTTCCCTATCTTTTGGCAGATGTGCCCTAATTGGCAGATAGTTTGATGCGTGGTTTGCGTGAAATAGCCCATCTGTAAGGTGGGTTGTTGCTATCATTGTGCCAAGCTCTTTTAGCATCTCATCAGGGGTGATAAGCTCAAAATCCCCATTTTGATAATCTCTGTGCATTGGGGTTTCGGGAATCAGCATCAAACTTAGAGCACCAACATATTCAGGATCAATTTCAGATAGAACCCGACCAGTTTCAGTTGCGTGTATATTTGAGCGAGCTTTGCCAGCAAGCCCTAAAAGAACAGTTATTGAGAGCTTTATTCCAGCACTTCTGATCTTTTTTCCCATCTCAACCATCTTTTTGGAGTCTGCCCCTTTGTTGATATTTTTTAGAGTTATATCATCACCAGACTCAAGACCCATGTAGGCTATCTTTACGCCAAGCTCTTGTAGCTCTTTTAGCTCATCTGAGCTTTTCATCTTAATACTTTTTGTGTTGGCATAAAGTCCGACTCTCTCTATCCACGGCAGACGCTCTTTTATCCTTTGCAGTATTGGCACAAGCCGTTTTTGAGGGATAATCAAAGCATCGCCATCACAGATAAAAAGCCGTGATTGATTTTTGCAATATTTTGCTGCAAATTCAATATCTTCAAAGATTACAGAGTCATCTTTTATTTTAAATCGCTCCCCTTTGTATGCTCCACAAAATGTGCATTTATTGTGAGAACAACCAACTGTAACCTGTAAAAGGATACTATTTGCCTCGCTTGGGGGTCTGATTATGTTGCCTTCGTAGTGCATAACTATAAATCCTCGTTACAATACTTTAAATCTATAATTCAAAAAAAATAATTAAAATTTACAAATACTGATATGTTATCAATAGAATTATTATACAATATCTCTTTTATATAATCAAAAGAGTCATGATTGCTAACTACAAAAGATGTAATATAGTCTAATGTTATAAAAGGATATATCAAAAACTCAGCATTTCTCTGACGCTTTCCATCAATAAAATCAGTCCAATAGTGAGAGTTAATACATTCCCAAGGGATTTTATTCAAATCATTTAAATTGTTAAAAAATGTAGTATTATGTGAACCAGCATTGCCATCAGTAAAAGCAAAGGCATAATTTTTATCACAAATTATACGAGAATTAACCACAACAAAGAAAATATCTTTTTGTATGTTTTGACGAGAGTATAATGTTGGTGTTCGAGGAGTTAGGTAAACAGGTACCAAATCATGAAGTGAAACAATAGAGTTATTTGATAGAACAACTGATTTCTCATGTCGCCTTAGTTGAACATTTGGTTCAGCAAAAGATTCATGTTCTATTACTCTTTTTTCTACACAGTTTTTTGATAAAATACCATTATCTATAATACTGACAAAATTATTCAAGTGAGCAAAATAAAAAAAATTATTTAGGTTATACTTTTGCAGTTTATTTTCAATTGAGCTTACAGACTCCATAATTTAATAAACCTTAAACATAATCAGAGATTCACCTTAATTTTTATAAAAATCCAGGCAAAGAAGGGATTTCAGAATAGGTTTCTATACGTTGTTGATCTCTTTGGGAATCATTTAAGAACGTATATAGCTTTGTAATCGTTTTATCTCCAACTCCTTTTATATTTTGAAGCTCTTGCATACTATGAACTTTTCTATTTTTTATTAAATCTTTTATCGTTTTAGCTTGAGAAGGCGATAAATCAATATATTGTTTATAATCTTTTATGTCAAAACTATGAACTTTTTGATATAGATTCTCAAAAGTGTTATCTTGGACACTTGGATCATAATGGTATATTTCAACCTTTAAATTAGTTAATGGTTCTAAATATTTAAACATCAACTCTTTTACGTCAGACCAATTTAGTCCTCCAGCACTTGTTCCCAACTCAGGAAAAGCTATAGATGTTATACCTTTGATAGTGTAAGTTTGGGCAAATTTCACAAGACCACGCTCAACGTATTCTAATTTTGAAGGATACTTCCAATTATCTTTTGTAGGAAAATTTAGAACCCATGGCGTAGAACGGCTCCATAGCTGCAACATACCTATTTTTATTTTTTTTTGTAAACATAATCGTAAGTAAGCCTGATACATATCGGGGTGCCTATTTTTAAACTCTAAGGCAATCCCTTTACCCATCACACCAACACAATTTACAGTATTCACTATTGTTTGATATGTAGTATTAAAAATATTACCATTTATCTCTATAATCTCTGCCATATTACTAACCTAAAAAATTATATAATAATACATTTATAAAATAGTTATCAATTTTCAATATTACATATAATTGTACTTATTGATTCGTGTTGTAGGATTCCGATTAGCTTCTCAAAACTTGGTAACATTATATTATCCTTTTACTGACAATCGCCTCTGCTATCTTCTCTCCAGAATCGCCAAAAAGGGTCTCAATCTCCACAAGATCAAGCAAAGTGTCGTCCCATTTGACAACATCAGTCTCTAAGATAATATCTTTTATCCTTGTGTATTTGCCTCCTAATGCCTTGATTTTACTAAGTAATGAAATTTGAGATGGCTCTTTGAATTGAACATGGATTGATAATAGATACTCAATAACGCTTGAGCTTGGAGATGCAGAGAGCACAGGAATTACAAGAATACTTCGCCCATCTTTTCTGCCTTTACCTAAATAGACATTTCCTTCACGGACAATTATGTTTTTAGTCCCTTTAAGCTGATGTTCAGTCTCAACTCTTGAAGATTCAGTAGCAACAATGCCCCTCTTGTTTATAACCTCTATTTTGGTTTGAGGCGTAGGCTCACCAAGCAGATTAAGACCAGATATTTTATAGAGCATCGCACCTTTTATGCCAGCAATAACCTCTTGAATATTTTTGATTACAACAACATTTTTGTTAGTTATCTGAGAGATAGAAAGAGCATTTGCAGCGATCTCATCAAAGACCACACCTTCAAATATCTCTGTAAAATCAAAGGTCTCAGCTTTATCTGCAATTCTACTTGTCCCCACAGTTACAGTCTTTGCTTGATGTTTGATAGCATCAACAGGTCTTGCCATTGTGTTTATCGCCTCTGCCATGTTTTTAAAGAACTCATCAAGCATATTGGCTGGAGTCCCCTTTTTGGCAAAATCGATCTCAAAATCTGCAACTGGAAGCCTGCCAGACAAATATTTTAAAAGAAGCGTGATATTTGCAGCATTATCAATTCCCATAGCTGCGGGAAATCGCTTTTCACGGCGTCTTTTAGAGAACTCACTGTAAAAGGAAGCCATCTTTTCTCTGAAATCTTTTTCTAAAATAACCTCATAAACATCTCGCCCCATGCTTTTATATTGGCTTATCAGCTCTTTTATCTCTTTTTGGTGGTTGTAGATAAATTGGGAACCCTCATTAATAGATAGAGCAGCATAATAACCCCAAAGATGACCAACAAGCGTGTTGAGAATTGGTGCAAAATGCTCTTTTACCTTTGGAACCCTAAAAACATCTTCAGCGTAATTGTCAAATCGATCTTCACCCTCATTGGTAATTACAATTGGTGCTGCTTTATGAGCATGAAATATCGCTGTATCTTTTATTATATCTTTAAGAACACTCTCACGAGTTCCAGCAGCACAGATTATTATTAATGGCTCTGAAGATAGATCAATATGCTTTTTATCCTCAACAAAATCTGATGAGATTGTTTTATAGCAAAGCTCGCTCAATTTTATACGTATCTCATCTGCTGATGTTTTATTTGAGCCACTTCCCACAGTTGCCCAATAGTTTCTTGATATTGCAAGACGAAAAGCAGATTTTTTGATCTTCTCCTTCATATCAAGGACTTTCTTCATCTTGTCTGGAAGTGAGTTAAGTTCATTTAGCTCTTCAGTCAAAATTTTGGGTGATATTGCACCTGTGATAGATGCAATATAAAGCCCTAAAAGTGCACCAGCAGTAAGTTGTGAGTAAAATGCTTTTGTTGATGCTACAGACATCTCAATATCTCTGCCGCTGCTGGTGTATAAGACTCCTTGGGTCTTGAATGTCAAATCTGAGTCTCTACGGTTGACAATTGCAAGAGTTCTTGCCCCTCTTGCACGCACCATATCAACTGTTCGATTGGTGTCAGTTGTTGTTCCAGATTGGCTAATCGCAACTACAAGGTGATTTTTCATTGACTCTTTTTCATCATCGCCCCCTATGATAAAAAAGCCTGAAAGTTCAGATGATTTCATTGCTCTGATGTCAAAATTGCTATTAGAGGCAAGATAATATCGCAAAAGATCAGCACAACCTTGTGCTGCAATACCAGCAGTCCCTTGACCAATAAAATATATCTTTTTTATAACCCCATTTTTTAACTCCTCTTCAATAAATTTGGGCATAACATTGTTGCCTAAATTCATATTATAAAGAGCTGTCTCTGGCGATACTTTCCATTTATTTTGAAGAGTTTTAGCAACTGAATTTGGAGATTCTGAAATCTCTTTTAAAAAGTAGTGGTCGAAATTTTGGCGATCAATATCTCTTGATGTGATCTGGCTATGTTGAATAGTTTTGTCATCTATTTTAATGGCAGTGCCATCATAAGCCATTGATCTCATGCCATCAATGCCCCCTAAAGAGTTCTGATCAAGGATAAGTATCTGTCCACTCTTCTCGCCATTTAGCTTTATAAAATCTTGAGTCTCCTCAACAAGTCCGTAGAGTTCAGAGGCTGTAATGTAGTGGTTTGGGGCAATGCCTGTAAATATCGCCTGACCACTGCCCTTTTGGGCAAGAAATATTTTACCAGGTGCAAGGTCAGTGTGCATACTGATTGCATGTGAGCCGTGAAAATCATTAACAGCAAGTCTAAAAGCCTCCTCAATTGGATAGCCTTGCCTTAAATAAAGCTCTATTTGCAAAGGGATAATTTTGGTATCTGTTGTTATATCTGAATGTATGGTATCAAATCTTGACTCATACTCTTTTTTAAGCTCAGGGTAATTATCAATATCTCCGTTAAGGCTGACATGGATAATCCCGCTCTTTTTGATAAGTGGATCAGTTGGCTCATTATCAACAGGGTGGCAGTTTGCCTGAGTTATATCGCCAACAGATGCCCAGCGTGTATGGGCAGATATTGTGCTAAATGGTGTTTCAAATCCTGTTAAAAGCTGGAGAATCTGGTCATTTTTTATCTGAGTTCTGATAAATGCCACATTATCCCCAAGCGAGCCTACCTCTGCTGCATACTTATAGACAATTGAGATTGAGACATAATTTCCAGACACATGTATAGTAATACAGTTATTAGTAAGAACTGTATTGTTGAGCCTCTGTTTTAACTGCTCATCAAGACCAGATTTTATAAGCTCTGTTTTAAATCTTTCAAATTCAGCATCAGTCAATGTAAAGAGAAGCGATATTCCAGCAGAGTCTCTGCCCCTTACCTCTAATCTGTCAATGCTGTTTAAAACTGAATTTATACGTTTAAAATGGAGCACCTGATTTTTATTCAACTGTGTGCAACATGCTGCTGAAAGCTCTCTGATTCTTGTGATATTTTCAAGAATCTCACGAGTTATGCACCAAAAAATATCTTTGAGCTTCTCAAGGTGTATAATTCTAATTTCAGCATCAGGAGTCTCCATATCAATAATATGAGAGCTTATATCATAAGCCTCTTTCTCAATAATCTCTGCAAGCTCTTTTCCAATTAAATTTAGCTTAACCTCCTTTTCTATGTCTGAAAAAAGATCAAAAAAGAGATCATCAGTTTTAAGCTGTTTAACTTTATTGTAAATTTGGTCTAATGAGAGATCATCTTTTAATAAAGATGGTAAAATCTCCTTAACAGAACCTTTATCTAAAAATGCAAAAGGTTGCTCTATAGCAACCTTTTTAGGTTTAAAAGATATTAGTGCCGCAATCCCGCAACAGAGTCTGTTGCGGTCATAGGGGAAAAATATTAAGGAGTTCTCTTTAGCTCGGTCAACTGATTTACCAAATTCTATGTTAATGGAAAAAATATCGTTTAGATTTAAGACTTTTTGTAACTTTGTATTAATGCTTTTAAATTTTAAAGGTAACATTTACACTCTCAGCCATTACTTGATTTTTTGGGATTTAACGCAAAATAGTTGTTAAAATACTCTTTAAACATCAATCTGCCATATATACTTGCCTTTGTACCTATATATTTGCCATGTCCTACAAGGACAGAGACCACAATCTGCTGTTTCTCCTGACTATCTGAACAGAATCCAGTAAACCAGTCAAACTTTATACTTCTATCAGAATTTGAAAGAGAGCCAGTTTTACCGCCCATTTTAAGACCCGCAAGAACATGATCTTTATCAACACCTCTAAAAGATTTTCTTGCAGTGCCTGTAATAACAGTTCCGTTCATCATCTGCATCATTGCTCTTGCAGTGTCTGGTTTTACGGTATTGCTGTTTAATGTCTCATCTTTTCTTTTGTAAATCACCTTTCCATTATCATCTTTAACAGACTCAACAATGCAAGGAACAGGTGTCTTACCGCCATTTAGCATGGTGCTTGCTAACATTGCTCCAAAAATTGGGGAGATTGTTGTTGTTCTATTAAAACCAGAGGCAACCTCTGCCCACTGGTAGGAGTTGTTCTCTGTGATGGTAAAGTTGCCTGATCTTAAATTTATCTCTGAATCGATCTCTTGATTAAAACCAAAAGAGCTTGCATATTTCTCAAGAATATCTCTGCCAAGCATAATAGAGCCAAGTTTTCCAAACACAGGATTTATAGATTGGGCAAACGCCTCAGCTAATGTTACCTTGTTTAGATATTTAGAGTTACCTTCTTCGGATATTTGACGTTTATATAATGTATATTTTCCGCCACTAAAATACATAGTTGTAGCTGGGCTATATCCGCAAGCCTCAACTGCTGCCGAAGCTGTAACCAACTTAAAAAGGCTTGCTGCTGGATACTCTTTGTCAGTGCATGGATTTGTATTTGGAGACTGGCTATCAAATCCAGCCATTGCAAGAATTTTTCCTGTATGAGGCTCCATCGCAACCATAGCAATTATTTCAGGTTTTCCTTTATCAAGCATCATAAGTGAATCTATTTGCTCTAAAAGGAAGTTCTGAAGCTTCATATCTAAAGTTGTAGCAACTGTCAAATTACGGTTATTGGGTGTGGTGCTATTGGTAGCTACATCACTCTTGGTTGTATCTGATTTATCTACGTTGGTTACTGTTAATATGTTATCTTCAAGGTTAAGTAGGCTGTGAGGCGAAAGAAGGGTTTTTAACTCCTGTTTTGATAGGTAATTTGACTTTTTTGAGGATTTTGCAATAGAGTCTGAGCTGTTAGGATTATCTGCTTTTGTATTTATAGATGATGCAATCTGCTTTATAAATGATGAGACATCATGTTTAAAAAATGCAGATGCCTCTGTAAAAAAAGAGTTTGCCTCCCGTAAAAACATAGGGATTGCCTGCTGTATAATAAATGCAGAGAGTAAAATAATAGAAAAAGATATGACTATTTTTCTAAAAGGGGAACTCTTTTTTGTAAAAGCTTCATTAACAGCACCATTAGGACGAAAATCACCTTTATTAAATCGCTCAAAGTTTGAGGAACGAATGTTTGAGGAAGGAATGTTGGAGGAGCGATGCAAATATGAACCTTTAAGGTTGGTAACTCTATTGGTGGGTATTGTCTGCTGGAGCTGATCAACTTTTTTAAAAGATAGCCCCTTCTGATTTAGAGTGGGTCTTTTGATAATCTTTATGTTGTTGCGTGAAGTCTGTTTTGATTCTCTTTGAAGAGTCTTTTGAAAACTCCTCCATGATGAAGTCTTGTGGTTATGGTTATACATTTTTATATTCCCATATTCAAAGAGGTTAATGTTGCAGATAAATTTTGCCCAATATATCCTTGACTCATGTTAAATGCAAGCGGTCTGTTAAACGCTATTAATATTTTTTAATTGGCTCTATTTTACCTGACTTCCAGCCTCTACAGAGCCATTTTGAACACCAGTAAGAAAAAGCTGATTGCTGCTACTATTTGCTGCAAGCACCATTCCTTGGGAGGTCTCTCCCATAAGTGTAGCTGGCTTTAGATTTGCAACAATAATCACCTGCTTGCCCAGCACATCTTCAGGAGCATAACTTTTGGCAATTCCAGCAATTATCTGGCGAGGCTCAAGCTCCCCTATATCAACCTTTAATTTTAAGAGCTTGTTTGACTTTTTAATCTTCTGGGCACTAACAACAGTTCCAACCCTAAGATCGATCTTTGCAAACTCATCAATTGTGATTTCAGGTTTTAGTGGAGTGGGTACCAATTTAGAAGAGTTAGAAGAAGAGTCCACTGCTGCAACCTTTTGAGTTTCTGCTTTAGTCTGCTCAACTTCAATTCGTGGAAAAAGAGCCTCTACTTTTTCGATTTTTGTTCCAATTATAAGCTGATTCCAAACTAAAATCTCATCAACAGTTTTAAACTCTTTTTGACCGTCAGATTGCTCTACACCAAGAATTTTGCTCATCTTAACAGAGGTTTGAGGCATAACAGGGTAGATTAAAGATGCAACAACCCTTAAACTCTCCATAAGATTATAGATTATTGCTGCAAGCTCGCCTTTTCTTGTCTCATCTTTTGCCACAACCCAAGGTGCTGTGCTATCAACGTATCTGTTAAGTTTAGAGATAAAATCCCAAACAGAAATCAATCCTTTATGAAACTCGTTACTATCCATAGCCTTTTTAAAGCTATATATGGTCTCTAATGCTGGCTCTTTAAGAGATAGAGTCTGATAACTCTCATCTTCAACAAAAGAGGGAATCTCACCATTAAAATATCGCTGGTTCATTGCAAGGATTCTTGAAAATAAATTTCCAAGATCATTTGCAAGATCAGAGTTGATACGCTGAACCATAGCATCTTCAGTGAAATTTGCATCAAGACCAAATACCATCTCTCGCATCAAAAAATAGCGAAACTGATCAACACCATAAGCATCAGTTACAGCCACTGGATCAGTAACATTTCCAATGCTTTTTGACATCTTGCTTCCGCTAACATTCCAAAATCCATGAACATTTAGATTCTGATAAATATCAATTCCAGCAGCTTTTAGCATTATGGGCCAATATATGCCGTGTGGTTTTATAATATCTTTTGCCACAAAATGTTGAGTTCCAGACCAAAACTTTGCAAACAGCTCACCATCAGGAAAACCAAGTGCTGAGATGTAGTTTGTCAAAGCATCAAACCAGACATAAGTAACGTAGTTGTTATCAAAAGGGAGTGTGATACCCCAAGTAAGTCTTGATTTTGGTCTTGATATGCAAAGGTCTTCAAGAGGCTCTTTTAAAAATGATAAAATCTCATTTTTGTACCGCTCTGGTCTAATAAAATCAGGATTCTGTTTAATATAATCAATAAGCCAATCTTGATATTTGGACATACGAAAAAAGTAGTTAGCCTCTTTGATAGCTTTTGGCTCTGTCCCATGATCTGGACATTTGCCATCTACAAGCTCTCTTTCTTGATAAAACCTTTCACACCCAAAGCAGTAGATACCCTCATACTCACTAAAATATATATCTCCAGACTCATAGATGCGGCTCAAAAGGTTCTCAACAACCTTGATGTGAGAGGGGTTTGTGGTTCTTATAAAGTCGTTGTTGCTGATATTTAGTTTGGGCCACAAATTTTTAAACTGAGCACTTATCTCGTTTGTGTAATCTTTAGGTGATTTATTTTGCTTGGCTGCTGCCTCAACAATCTTATCTCCATGCTCATCTGTGCCTGTTAAAAAATAGGTCTCATATCCACACATTCTGCTATATCTTGCTGCAACATCAACTGTGATTGTGGTATAGGCATGCCCTAAGTGGGGTTTTGCATTTACGTAGTATATCGGGGTTGTAAAAAATAGTGTTTGAGCTTTGCTGTTCATAAAAACTCCAAGATGTTATAATTTATCTCTTTTTGCACCTGCACGGATTTATATCAACTTCAACTTCTGTTGAATCATCTAAAGCCACAGTAACAGTGCCATATAAAACATTTTGACGAATAACCTTTCCATACCCCTTAGGGGTCTCTATAACTTTACCTGGCTTTGGCAGTTCACTTTTAAGAGTAATGTATGTATCGTTTTCAAAGGTGAGGCAACACATGAGCCGTCCGCAAAGACCAGATATTTTGGTTGGATTTAACGATAAGCCCTGCTCTTTTGCCATCTTAATTGATACTGGATCAAAATTATTTAAAAATAGGGAACAGCATATCTCTCTGCCGCACCTGCCAATACCGCCGCACTGCTTAGATTGATTTCTTATGCCAACCTGCCTCATCTCAATACGGATACGAAACTCCTTGACAAGCAGCTTTACAAGCTCTCTAAAGTCAACGCGTCCATCAGCCGTATAAAAAAAAGTCAACTTTGTTGCATCAAATGTGCTCTCTACTGAAAATAGGTTCATCTTCAGATCAAGATTTTTAATGCACTCAAGACAAAAATTGTGAGCCTCTTGTTCAAGTATTCTGTTTGCATCTCTTTTACTAAAATCTTCAGCAGTAGCAATGCGAAAAATCTGCTTAAGATTTCTTTTGTTTTCAGGGTCATCATAAGGTTCAGGAGGCACAGTAACTACACCTATTCCTAAGCCTTGCTCTGTCTCAACAATAACGCTATCCCCAACTTTGAGGACAAAAGCACCACTGTTAAAATCATATATCTTTCCAGCAGGTTTAAACCTTACTCCTGCAACTTTGGTCATAATAATAAAGCTCCTATGCCAGCTATCTTGACTCTGCTCATATTTTGTATCAACCTCTTTTAATGACCAAATTTAAAAAAAACTGCTCTAATATAAGGCGAACAGAGGCGTTTGTCTGAAGTTTTGTCTCAACTAAATGTATAGATTCAAGTGCCAAAATAGGATAGTCATCAGATAGCCTCATACAGAGATCAGATATTTGACCTATGAAATCTACATTAACAATTTGGGATAAATTGAGTTCTTCCTCTCTTTTGCTAAACTTAACAATAGCCATGTCCCTTAGCCAGAGCTTTATAAGGGTAATGGATAGCTCTTGTATGATTTTAGCCTCTTTGCTCAACTGCTCGGCAATAATAAGTGCTAATAAAAACTTTGATGCAGCACCGCTACTATTGCTATGTTCATCTGGTTTTATAACCATAATAAGTTGATTTAAAAGCGATTTACGCCTTTTTATCCAATCTATTTTCTCTATTTTTTTCTCTATTTTTATCTGATTTTGGTTGCCATTTTTAGGCTCTTTTTCATAAACATTGGCAAGCATCATAGCCTTTTTAACATCACCGTTAGATGATTTTGCAGCTATTTTAGCAATTGATGGATTAACCCCCCAATCTTGGGTCAGCCTCTGCTCAATCTCTGAAACTCTAAGGGGTCTAAATCTTATATGGCGACACCTTGAGATAATAGTTGGCAGCAGATCATTTAACCCCCTTGCAAGAAGAATAAAAAAAGTTCTGTCAGGAGGCGCTTCTAAAATCTTTAAAAGTGCATTTGATGCCTCCTGATTCATGGTATGAGCATCTTGTATCATAACCATTCGCATCATAGCCTCATGTGGCTTTGATGCAGTTGCACCGCAAAGCTCCCGTATCTGTCCTATCTTGATTATAGCTTTTTCAGCATCAGGGCTAATTGTGATTATATCAGGGTGAGCCTTAGCATCAATCTTCATACATGAGCGGCAACTATTGCATGGAAGGCAGCTTGGTGAAGAGTTCAGGCAGTTTATTGTTTTGACAAATGTGATGACAGCACTCAATTTATCCTCTTCACAGCTACCTGTAAATAGAAGTGCATTGGGTATTTTACCGTTTAAAATGGTGGCTCTTAGCTCTTCTTTTAACGGATCGTCTGCAGACATCTTTAATTTACACCACTCTTCAAAATTAATACGATTTATGAATCGACCTGTTTGTTGTCAACCATCTCTTTTAGCTCTTTACCACACTTAAAAAAGGGGAGTTTTTTGGGTAGAATAGTTACTTTTTGTCCTGTTTTAGGGTTTCTGCCAGTATAACTTGAATACTCTTTAATAAAAAAGCTGCACAGCCCTCTGATTTCAACTCTCTCTCCTCTTGCAAGAGCACTTGTCAAAGATTCAAAAAAAGTCTCTACCACTTCAGCAGCCTCTGTTTTTGTAAGCCCTGCTCTCTCTTTTAGGGCAGAAATAAGCTCAAGTTTATTCATAAATCCTCATTTGTGATTTGGTTTTTCGGGAGTAGGCAGTTTCAAAAAGCATTAAAACTATCTGAAACCAATTAAAATAAAAAGTAAAAACAACCCTAAAGTAAAACATTAAAGGCAACTCTTTAAATAAATTTTAAGATCATGTCAAGGGGTTATAAAAGTTATAAATATCAGAAAGTTGGGGTAAAAATAGCAATTTGTTTTAATCTTAATCTTTTCCAAACTCCCCAAGCCCATGCAAATTTAGCATAAATGAGATGGAGTCATCTTCTATTGTGTCTGAATATGATAACCGCATAGACCAGCATGGTCTATTAAAATAAAAACCTGTGTGAGACTCAATATCTCTATTTTCACTCAAACTATGCTCGCACATAAAAAATAGGCTGAAATTGTCATTAATTTTTGTATTTAAACTTGCAAAAATAGACTCATATTCTCCATTTTTATTGTCATTGTCATAGTTGTAATACGCCTTTATAGAGTCCCCTCTGCTATTTTTTATTGAGGCACTAAACTCATGTGAGGTCAACCCTTTATCATATAAAGACCAATAAATATAACTATTGATGGAGCAAAAAGATGATGGAAAAAGATCAACCCTTGCAGAAATATCAGAAAAAGATTTTCCTGATTTAAATTTATGATCTCGCAAATCAAAAAGTTCATCTATATCTATTAACTTATTAAAATTAAAAAGCTCTTTAGGTTCAGAATCATCAAATCTATAGCTTTGAGCTATCTCAATCCATGCAAACTCACCGTAGCCACTCTTCTGGTTGCGAGATGCAAAACTGTTGCCAATACTCCATGTAACGCTATTTTGCTCTCCAATATAATCAAGAGCATCAAAATAGGGCAGATCATTTTGGTCTATCTTTGGAATAAATGAATACTCAAGTTTTGGTACAACCTCATGCTTTAGATTATCAAATCTTCTTGCAAGTTTTGTTGATAACTCTAAGTTAAGATCAAACATTTCTCTGTGGTGCAAAGATTTTGAGAGACCTTCTCTAACTATTGTACCATAATAAAAGTTGCCCAAATCACCCTCATCATAACTATAATCAGATTCGTAATCAGCTAAATACCACAAACTTTGACGCACTCCAGCCGCTCCCTCTAAATAGAGTGCTCCAAATCTTAGGGGTATATAAATTGTTGGTGATATATCTGCTCTATGACCATTAAATGGTGTTGCAGATTTCATAAAAGGGCTAATATCAAAGCTATTCTGCCGATAAAAATAGCGATATTCAGAGTCAAAACTATAGTAGAATAGAGAGCTGCCAAGCCTCTTTTTCACAATATCAAAATCAACAGAGGGCAGCTTTTGAAGCGTTGTATCTTTAATATCTTTATCCCTTGCCTCAACATTATCAAACCATTGTGCACCAATATTTAAACTTCTATCTGACCAAGTTCTATTTATGTTTAGGCTATTTTCTCGTGTTGTATCATCATACTCATCAATAGACCTGCCAAAAGTTTTGCTAAAATATCTATTAACACTATCAAATCCAGTAAACCCCTCTTTAAAATCTTTTAGATAATTGGCATCGCTTACATAATCAATATCAACTCGTGAGTGCCAATTATCATAAAATGTGTGGCTATTTTTCATTCTAAACCAATATCTGTCATGGTCTGCCTGATTCTCTACACTATTATCATTAAGATAGTCATAAAATAGCACTCCATAATTACTATTTTGCCAATCTTCTTCTTTACCAATCTGTTCAAAAGAGCCATTTTTTTTAAAAACATAGCGATACTCTAAGCCTATTTTAGTCCCTCTTTTGCTCATATAATTGCTGTAAAATGTGGCATCAGAATTTTTTGAGATAGCAAGAAAAAGGGGCTGTTCAAACTCAAAACCCTTTTTATCAGAGGAGGTTATTCGAGGTGTCAAAAGACCTGTCTGGCGTGTTGTTTTTGCAGGAAAGGCTAAAAAAGGAGAGTATAGAGCTGGGATTTTACCAGCCCAAAGCGTGGCACCTTTTACTGTTCCATATCCATCAATAGTAACTTTAACATCTTTTCCTGAGAGCCTCCAATCTGGATTCTCTCCATCGCAAGATGTAACTGAAGCACTATTAGCACGGTATTCATCTTTGCCAATTTTTTCTATTTTATCCCCTTTAATGTAAAAATGGTTCTCCTCAACAAAAATTGTGCCGTTATAAATTGTGCCCATCTCTGTCTCAAGATTGAGCTTTAAAATATCGCACATTATGTTATCTTTTTCTAAAATAAGAAGAACCTTGCCAGAGGCAACAGCATCGCGGGTTATGTTTGAGAACTCAACATAATCTGCCTCAAGGTGAATATCTCCACCAGTTATGATAACTTTATCCTCTGCAACATAGATTTGATTTTCACTATCATAGCTCACCTTTAAAGCTGATATGTGCCATGCTCTATCGACTCTTGAGCCATTTTGTGAGTCTTTTGAGGCAGAAAATGAGAGCGCCTCAGAGGTTATAAATCCATCAAAAAGCAAAATTGCAATGGCTGCTGTTATGATAAATATCTGATATAAAAAGGACAAAGTGGAAATTCCTGTAAGTTCAAGTTTGATTTTGCACTCAATATTATTTTGTTGTATAAAGCCATTTTCAAAGTTAATTGTCAATTTTAAATATGTGGTGCTAATTTAAGGTCTTAAATGTATGTTTATCACTCTTGAGGGTGTTGAAGGCTCTGGAAAGACAACGCAAGTTGGGGCAATTGCCCAATTTTTACAAGATAATGGTCATCAAGTTGTTACAACAAGAGAGCCAGGTGCAACAGCACTCGGAAAAAAGATTCGCTCAATTTTACTTGATCCTCAAAATAGAGATATTTCACCAATTTGTGAACTTATGCTTTACGGAGCAGATAGGGCACAGCACATAACAGAGGTGATACTTCCAGCACTAAAATCTGGCAAAACGGTTCTTTGTGATCGATTTTTTGATGCTACGGTTGCATATCAAGGTTTTGGAAGAGGTATAGATTTGCAGCTTATTGAATCTATATATAAAATTGTTGCAGGTAATTTAAGATCAGATATCCCAATATTAAAACCAGATTTAACAATTTTGTTTGATATTGACCCTTTAATTGGTCTTAAAAGAACTTTAGAGGCATTGCAAAATGGGCAGAGAGATAGGAGCGAAACCCGCTTTGAAGAAGAGCATCTTGATTTTCACAAAAGAGTTCGAGAGGGGTACCTTAAAATTGCAAATATAGAAAAATGGCGTTTTTTTGTCATTGATGCCTCTATGTCAAAGCAAGAGATATTAAAAAAGATATTAGAAAAGATCACTGCTGAAATAATAATGCGTCAAAAAAAATAAATATCAGGAAAAATAGATTATGAGTTACTCAATACTTGATTCAATCGGCAACACTCCGTTAGTTGAGATCAAACAGCTCAATCAGGTTCAAGGGGTTAGAATCCTTGCAAAACTTGAATATTTAAATCCAGGAGGCTCAATAAAAGATAGGGCAGCCCTCTCTATGATTGAAGATGGAGAAAAGAGCGGCAGGCTTACTAAAGATAAAATTGTTGTTGAGGCAACAAGCGGAAACACTGGCATTGGTCTTGCCATGATCTGTTCAATCAAGGGGTATAAAATTCTTCTGACAATGGCAGAATCTGCAAGCGAAGAGCGAAAGAGCATTCTTAGGGCACGGGGGGCACAGATTCTTCTGACCCCTGCAAGCAGAGGCTCAGATGGTGCAATTGAGGAGGCTTATCGCCTTGCACGGGAAAATCCTGATAAATATTTTATGACTGACCAGTATAATAATGACGCAAATTGGCAAGCTCACTACAACACAACAGCAGTTGAGATATGGCATCAAACTGAGGGCAAGCTCAATGCTATTGTGGCAACACTTGGTACAAGCGGAACTCTTATGGGGCTATCAAGACGGCTAAAAGAGTTTAACCCTGATATTCGCATAATTGGTGTTGAGCCATTTTTAGGGCATGGAATACAAGGTTTAAAAAATATGAAAGAGTCATATCGCCCTGATATATTTGATAAAAAACGACTTGATGAAAAGATCAATATTGAAGATGACGAAGCATTTGAGACAGCTCGCCTGCTTGCCCAAAAAGAGGGGCTGTTTGTTGGAATGAGCAGCGGAGCAGCTATGGCAGTTGCACTAAAAGAGGCTATAAAGTTGAAAAATTTGGGTAGATGCAAGACAGATGATCTTTATACTATTGTAGTTATTCTGCCAGATAGTGGTGAGCGTTATCTCTCAACCTCTCTTTTTAAATTAAAGGACAACATAAATCTCAATATTTTTAACACAATTGATAAAAAGATGGGGAAGTTCGAGCCACTTCTCCAAGGAAAAGTATCGGTTTATACCTGCGGTCCAACTGTCTATAAGCCTCTTGATCCTAAACATTTTCGCCGTTTTGTCTCAGCAGACCTTCTCTGCCGCTACCTTGAATATAGAAGGTTATCTGTAAATCATGTTGTCAACATTACTGATATGGACGACAAAACAATTCAAGGGTCAGAAAAGGCTGGGGAGAGCCTTGCTGAGTTCACAGATAGATATATCAAGCTATTTAAGAACGATCTAAGCCTTCTTAAGATCAGGGAGGCTCAAGCATATCCAAAGGTTAGCGACTATCTTGATTCAATGGTCAACCTTGCATCAACTTTAGCTGAAAAAGGTGTTGCCTATGAAAAGTTAAACTCGCTATACTTTAATCTATCTGCAATCTCAAATTATGGTGAACTCTCTGGTGTTGATCTTGATAAAATCCGTGTTGGAGCAACAGTTGATTTAGATGATTATGAAAAAGATCACCCAAGGGATTTTACTCTGCTAAAACGGATAGGTCTATCTGAGTTAAAACGGGGGGTCTGCATAAACACCAAGTGGGGAAATGTCCGTCCATCTTTGCATCTGCAATGTGCTGCCATAACAAAGAGTTCACTTGGAGATCAGTTTGATATTCACACAGGAAGCAAAGAGCTACTTTTCCCCCATCACGAAAATGAGGTTGCAATATCGCTTGCTTTAACTGGCAAACCACCTGCAAAATATTGGATGCACTGTGAATCTGTTTTGTACGATGGTGAAGAGCTATGCGATGGCTCTTTTGAGAAGGTTGATAAAGGCGATGAGCAAAAAAATAGTGATAAAAAAGATACTCTTGATAATCTAACTTTAGAAAGATTTATGAGCATGGGGTGGACTCCAAGAGAGCTTCGTTTTTGGCTACTATCTACTCACTACCGTAAGCCTTTGATTTTATCACAAAAAGCCCTTTTTGATGCAAGACGATCTATAGAAAAGCTTGATAGATGTGTTGAGAGCCTCTTAATAATAAAAGATACTCAATTAAATCAGAGTGATTTAAATAGCATGGGGCGATCTCAAGATATTCATCAGCTTATTTATGACATAAAGCATGGATTTGGTCAGGCAATGGACGATGATTTTAAGGTATCAGATGTCTTTGCTATGATATTTAAAGCTGTAAAAACATTAAATAGACTGATAGATAGCAGCAGCTTTGCTGATGAGGCGGTAAATCAAGATGCTTGTTTTGCATTTAGCCCAAATGATGCTGAGGCTATTTTAGGGGTCTTTAAAGAGATAGATCAGGTTTTACAAATTTTTGATCTTGATCAACCTAACAACCAAGCTATCAGCCCTTTATCCTCTTTTGAGATACAAAAGTTGGTTGAAGAGCGTGAGGTTGCCAGAAGAGATAAAAATTGGCAGGAGGCAGATAGAATCAGGGATAAACTTATCTCAATGGGCTTTAAAATTCACGATAAAAAAATATAACAAAAAAAGGTATCCTTAGGCATGAATCCAATATTTTTTCCATTTACATCTTTGAGCCAATATGATGCTAAGTCTATTCTAAACTTTTTTGATAAATTCTCCTATCTTAGCACCTCATCTGCAAAAGAGCTTGAATTATCTGAACCTGATTGGTTTAAACATCTATGGAGAGAAAAAGGGGCAATTGAGCCAATTACACTTATGGAAGATGAGCTAAATCCAATTCTTGAGTCTGTAAAATCATGGAGATCATGGGCTGACGCAAATTACGGCAGACAGACTAAATCAGGGTATCTTCAATCTATTTTTAGGCAAAATCCATATTTCACAAGTGATAGTGATATTTTCTCAATCAGATCGCAGATAGAAAAAGGGGGCTTATTGGCTTCTGAATCAAATAGCCATTTGAATAGAAAAGATGAAAAAGGTGGAGCTAAAGATAATTTTTTGCTGTTTTTACGACTTGCAGCCATAGCAGATTGTGAAAATGAAACGATAGATCAAAAGCTCTCATCAATTGATAATCTTGAATCTAACCTCTTTACAGAGCTAAAAGGCGAAAAAACTCAAGAAGCCAAAGAGTCTATTTGTGATAATTTTATAGATTTTAACTCTTTAGGATTACACAAAACAGACAGAGGCGAGGTTATGACAAAAGAGAGAATAGGCTCATGGATTAACCTATTTATTGAAAAAAAAGGCTATTTGGGCGATACTTTTCCTGATATTTTTGTTACAACAAGCAGGGCAGCAGTTGATTTTCTATTTTCTCTGATTGAAAAGAGCAATTTGATGCTTGACATTGATAATTTTAAAGTGCACAAAGAAAAAAATTCAATCTGCAATTCAACCCGCACCAGCAACTCTTCAGGGGCATGGAGTGAGACATTTAAGTTGCAATGGAGTAGCGATATTCAAAGCTCAGTTAAAAGCATTATTAATAAAGGGAACTTGAATATAAATATCAATAATACTGAATTATTCCAGTTTACAGGTCAGAGTCTGACTGTCATGCTGGTAGGTTTAAAAAAATAAAATGCTTGATTTGATTTTTGACCTGTTATAAAGGCACTTTCTGACAAGTGGTTCAAAGTGTGTTTATAATAGAATTATTTATTTAATTATTACTTTAGGAGGTTTTTTAAGATGGCGTTTAATCCAATTGTTGATGAGTCAAAATGTGTTGGTTGTGAAGAGTGTGTTGATGTGTGTCCTGTTCAGGTATTTGAGATGGAAGATGGTAAATCCCATCCTGTAAATGCTGAAGAGTGCATGGGTTGCGAGAGCTGTGTAGAAGTTTGTGAAGAGAATGCAATTGTTGTAGAAGAAGATTAAAAAAATTCTTCTTCTTTTTTTGTTACTCCATGCCCCTTTTTACGATGATCTTTTTTAAGATTGTGGTAAAAAGGGGTTTTTTGTTTTATTAGAGCACAAATAAAAAAGAGAGTTTTGATGACCCACGAAAATATTATTGTAATTCTTGTTGAGCCGCAAGGACCTATCAATATTGGTTCTGTATGCAGGGTGATGATGAACTTTGGATTTAATAAATTACGGCTTGTCAATCCATGCAGATCATATAAATCTCTACTGGCAAGAAAGATGGCATTAAGTGCCCAAGAGATGCTTATTAACGCTCAGATATTTAACACTCTTTCTGATGCATTAAGAGATTGTCATGTTGCTTTTGGCACTACTCGGCGATTTGGTAAATATCGAAGTCAATTTTTTACACCACATGCAGCATCAAAAGCAATTGCACAGATTGACAATAATACTCAGTGTGCACTGGTACTTGGACGTGAAGATAACGGTTTAACGGCTGATGAACTCTCTCTTTGCCAACATTTTATAACTATCCCAACTGATGATGCTTTTGCATCTATGAATCTATCACACGCTTTAGCGATACTTATTTATGAGATTTCCAACTCTATAAACAAATCTGATAACCAATTACTATACAACAAATCGTATGCTACCATTGAATCTTTAGAGCAGATGTATTGCCACATCAAAAGAGCGTTGTGCGATATTGAGTTTCTTGATCCACAAAACCCAGAGCATCTTTTAAGGGCATTTAGAACCATATTTGGAAAAGCTGGACTCTCAGAGCGTGATGTGCGAATAATCAGAGGATTGATGAGTAAAATTGAGTGGGTAAATAGTCAAAGAGCTACACAGAGTGTTAAATCAGAGGGGGAGTTATGTTCAAAAAGTTAAAATCCATAATATACACAAAGCACTTTATCGCACTTACCTACCTGTTTGTCAAAATATACAGCATGACATTCAAATTAAAGGTGCTAAACGAGCAGCAGTGGCTAACTCTTGTAAAAGAGGGAAAAACTGTGCTTCTTTGTTGCTGGCATCAACAATTTTTTGGAGCAATAGGCTATTTTACAAATTATTCTCACTTAAATCCTGCAATTATGATAAGCCAAAGCCGAGACGGTGAACTTATTGCTGGTGTTGCAAAAAGGGTTGGTTGGGATATAAAAAGAGGCTCATCTTCAAAGGGTGGAAAAGAGGCAATGGCTGAGATGATTGACCATTTAAAGTGTTACCGTTTTGGTGCTCACATACTTGATGGTCCAAGAGGACCAATTGGAAAAGTGAAATCAGGAGTTATTAAGATGGCAAAAGAGAGCAGTGCCATTATCGTCCCTTTTTACACATCTGCAAATAGGGGGTGGTTTTTCAACTCATGGGATAGATTTATGGTGCCAAAACCATTTGCAAGGCTCACCCTTCTGTTTGGCGAGCCAATAAGATTTGAGACTCCAAACACAAATGAAGAGTTTGAAGAGCAGAGGCTGCATCTTGAAAATACCATGAAGTTAAGGCTGTTTTAGGGATTTTGTAAATAATGGAAATATTACAGTTTGAATTTATGAGAAATGCCATTATGGCAGGTCTGCTTGCAAGCATTATCTGCGGGATTATGGGCACTCTTGTTGTGGTTAATCGGATTGTCTTTTTATCTGGTGGAATTGCACACGCAGCTTACGGCGGTATTGGCATGAGCTTCTATTTTGGCTGGCACTATCTGCCCTCAACTTTAGGGTTTTCGCTTGTTGTTTCAATGGTTATGGCTGCTGTTACAATGAAGGCAAAACATAGAGCTGATACCATTATTGGGGTAACTTGGGCTGTTGGCATGGCTTTTGGGATTATACTTACAGACATAACCCCTGGTTATAATGTTGATCTTATGAGTTACCTATTTGGAAGCATATTGAGTGTGCCTAAATCTGATCTGTGGCTCATGTTTGTAGTTGCGATTATAATCACAGCTCTGACAACCTTTTACTATAAAGAGCTTTTGGCAATGTCCTATGATGAAGAGTTTGCAACTATTCGAGGCGTTCCAGTTAAAGCTATCTACATTACACTGATTGGAATGCTTGCCATAACCATTGTTATTGTGATTCAGGTTGTGGGGCTGATTTTAATTATTGCACTCTTAACAATCCCCCCTTTTATTGTTGAGCGTTATGTCAGCTCACTTGGCGGTATGATGTTGTGGTCAAGTGTCGCTGGAATGGTATTTACAATTTTAGGGCTTTGGCTCTCATATAGATTTGACATTACATCTGGTGCCTCAATTATTATGGTTGCTGGTGTTGCATTTTTCATCTCTATGATGTTTAGCTCTATTGCCAATAAAAATTGATAGTTATAGTGATTTATGAGGCTTGATGAACAACAGTAAAAGTTATCTTACAACCACATTATGGGTTATTGCATCTGTCCAATTTTTAACCCCTTTTATGTTTTCAGCAGTGGGTGTTGCTCTGCCTGCAATTGGAAAGGAGTTTAATGCTGGTGCTGTACATCTTGGTCTTATTGAGATGGTCTATATTTTAGGGGTTGCAATGTTTTTGCTGCCTGCTGGACGTTTTGCTGATATAAATGGACGCAAAAAGATATTTCTCAGTGGCTCTTTTTTTATGATTCTTACCACAATTGCTGTCTCTCTTGCCTCAAACATTCAACTTTTGATTCTATTTAGGCTATTTCAGGGAGCTTGTGCTGCAATGATAACATCAACCAGCTTTGCTATGCTAACATCTATTTTCCCGCCCGAGAGGCGAGGAAGGGCAATTGGCGTGGTTGTAAGTGCTGTATATCTTGGGATTTCAGCGGGTCCCACACTTGCTGGCTTAATGGTGCAATATTTAAACTGGCGATGGATTTTCTACTGTGCTGTTATTGTGGAGGTTGCAGCTTTTCTGTTTGCCTTAACACGCCTTAAAGGTGAGTGGGCTGAGGCTAAAGGTGAGAGGTTTGACTGGTTTGGCAGTTTAATATATATGGTTTCGCTTGCATCAATTATTATAGGGGTTGTTGAGTTAAAAGAGCTTGATTATGCCAAATGGTTTGCATTTTGTGGCTCTTTGGGAATGTTCTTATTTTTCATCTACGAGTTACGAGTCGAATCTCCCCTTCTTCCATTAAAAAAGATAGTTACAAACAAAATTTTTATGTTTAGCAATCTTGCAACATGGCTTAACTATGCTGCATCTTTTGGACTCACATTTTTTTTTAGCATCTATCTTCAGGTTGTGCGTGGAGTATCTCCAAGAGATGCTGGATTTATCCTTGTTTTGCAGCCGCTCCTTCAGGCTCTATGTGCTCCAGTTGCAGGCAGAATGTCAGATCGATATGAGCCAGCATGGATCGCAACTGCTGGCATGGCTCTTTGCACTTTTGGGCTTGGGTTAGCGACAATGATAACAGATAGCACATCTTTTATTATGGTCTATTCAATTTTAATCTTTATGGGTTTAGGATTTGGATTTTTCTCCACTCCAAACAGCACAGCAATTATGTCAAGCATAGCTCCAAGAGATTACGGAATTGCATCAAGCATAATAGCCACAATGAGAACAACGGGTATGCTAACTGGTATGACCATAATCACAATTTTGCTCTCTTACTATCTTGGCAATCAGCCAGTAACCCCAGCTACAAGCAAGGCTTTTGTATCAACCATGCAGACAGCAATGGCTCTTTTTAGTGGCATGGGGATTGTTGCAATATTTCTATCAATGGGTAGAATCAGAGGTGGCAGGTAACCATGAAATATTTAGATGGCTTAGATTCAGATATAAAAATTGCTCTTCAATCTCAACTTAAAAACCTATGGACACACTACTCAACAGCAATAGAGGGCAATTCTTTAACATTAGGAGAGACAGCGTTTGTTATTGCAGAGGGGCTAACAGTTTCAGGCAAGCCAATTAAAGATCATCAAGATATTTTAGGTCATGCAACTGCCTTTGATATGATTTATAAGATGGTCAATAGCGATACAATAGATGAGAGCGATCTTTTTGATCTGCATAAAGTTGTGCAGGGCTACTCTATAATAGATTATTACAAACCTGTTGGGGCTTGGAAAAAAGAGCCAAATGGAACAACTGTTGTTGATGAAGATGAACGACAAATTTTTATGGAGTATGCACCTCCTGAAGATGTCCCTATTTTGATGAGAAGTTGGCTTTTATTACTTAACAGCAAACTTAACACTATTTGCATGGAATCTGCACTTGAGGCATATACAGAGCTTCATCTATCTTTTGTCCGAATTCACCCATTTTTTGACGGCAACGGCAGATTAGCAAGGCTCTTATCAAACCTACCAGTTATAAGGTCAGGTTATCCCCCAATTGTGATACCAAAAATAAAACGGCAAGAGTATATCTCTTTGCTTGCAAAATATGAGTTGTCAGTAGGACAACCCTGTGCGTCCCAGCCACTTTTACTGCCTTTTAACGAGACTATTAATCAATTTAAAGAGTTCTGTCGTAGCTCTTGGGAAGAGTCATTAAATCTTGTAAGGGAGGCTCATAAAAGACAACTTATAAGAAGAGATATAATAAATTCAAACATCAAGCTAAATTAATTGTAACAGCATAAAATCGTAAACCATAAATTTTAAAAGGAAGATTATTTAAGATGGGAGTTATAGCGGATAAAATTAAAAATTTAAAAGTAATAGAGACAAAAATTCTTGAGATGGGCGGAGTAAAAGCTCTTGAAAAGAGGCGTGAAGATGGCAAACTCAATGCACGAGAGAGGATAAATTTGCTGTTTGATCAAGGCACTTTTAGGGAGATAGATATGTTTGTAACTCACAGATGCGTAAACTTTGGAATGGATAAAACAGAGATTCCAGCAGATGGAGTTATAACAGGTCATGGCAAGATTGATGGACGTGTTGTGTTTGCCTATTCTCAAGATTTTACATCACGAGCTGGAAGTTTAGGAGAGATGCAGGCAAAAAAGATTTGTAAAGTTATGGATATGGCAATAAAGGCTGGCACGCCAATTATTGGCATGAACGATTCAGGTGGAGCACGAATACAAGAGGGTGTTGATGCTCTTTCTGGTTATGGTGAGATATTTTTCAGAAACGCATCAGCCTCTGGCGTGATTCCGCAAATTACAGCAATCATGGGCACAACTGCTGGCGGTGCTGTATATTCCCCAGCCATGACTGACTGGATATTTATGGTCAAAGATTCAAGTTATATGTTTATAACTGGTCCCCAAGTTATAAAATCTGTTACTGGTGAAGAGATAAGTTTTGAAGAGCTTGGCGGAGCAATGACACACAATGAAAAGAGCGGAGTTGCCCATTTTGCCTGTGAGTCTGATGAAGATGCTATTTTACAGATTCGTACGCTTTTATCATACATTCCATCAAACAACATGGAAGAGCCTCCATTTGTTCCAACTCAAGATTCACCCCACAGGATTGACGAGGCTCTTGATAGCTTAATTCCAGATAACCCTAACGCATCTTATGATATTAAAAATCTCATCACCTCAATTGTTGATGATGGAATCTATTTTGAGCCACACCAATATTTTGCAAAAAATATAGTTATCTGCTTTGCAAGAATGGGGGGCAGGACAATCGGCATAATTGCAAATCAGCCAGCATATCTTGCAGGTTGTCTTGATATAGATGCCTCTGATAAGGCTACCCGTTTTATTCGATTTTGCGATGCTTTTAATATCCCGATGCTCACTATTGCCGATGTTCCGGGCTATCTGCCGGGTAGTGAGCAGGAGTGGGGTGGAATTATTCGTCATGGTGCAAAACTTTTGTGGTGCTATTCTGAAGCCACAGTGCCAAAACTGCTCTTAATTACTCGAAAAGATTACGGTGGAGCTTATATTGCAATGTGTTCACGCCATCTTGGGGCAGATATGGCATTTGCGTGGCCCAGTGCTCAGATTGCAGTTATGGGGGCAGAGGGTGCGGCTAATATTATCCATGCAAAAGAGATAAAAAATTCAGACGATCCCATAGCCACGCGAAAACAGAAGATTAACGAATATGAAGAGCTTTTTTCAAATCCATACTGTGCAGCAAGCAGGGGTTATGTTGATGCTGTTATTAGACCTGCCGAGACTCGCTCACGTCTTTGTGATGCTCTTGATGCTCTTTGCACAAAAAGAGAGATGCGACCAGCTAAGAAGCATGGTAATATTCCAATGTAAACAAAGGGAAATAAACGATTATGGATAAAAAAAAATTAGCAGCAATTACCACAGCAGTATTTACATATATTAAAACTAAAGAGGCAACAGAGGTTGAGCCATCTTTTTTGCCCCAAGTTTGTGATCCTGATGTTGGAAAAAATCAACAAAATTATCCCAATATTTGGGGGCTTGCAGGCAGAACATCTCAGATGAATATGAGATCAATGATGCAGATGAGAGCTTTTAAATAGATGCTCAAACAATTTAAATAAAATATTTTTAAGGAGATAATAAGTAAATGGGTGAACATGGCAGAATAAACATGTGCGAAATTAACTGCGAAAAAAACAGAGAACCAGCAGCAAATCCACTTAAAATAGAAGACCTCTCTTTAAGAGACGGACATCAATCTCTTTTTGCAACAAGAGGAAGAACAGAAGATATGATCCCAATTGCTGAAAGAATGGACGAGGTTGGATTTTGGGCGGTTGAGGTTTGGGGAGGTGCCACCTTTGATACAATGCACCGTTTTCTCAATGAAAACCCTTGGGAGCGTATCAGAACCCTTAAACGCTACTTTAAAAAGACCCAATTTTCAATGCTTCTTCGTGGGCAAAATCTTGTTGGGTACAGAAATTATGCTGATGATGTAGCAAAGCTCTTTGTGAAAAGAACGGCTGATAATGGCATGGATATTTTTAGAACATTTGATGCCCTAAATGATTACAGAAACTTTGAGGCTGTTGTGCCTGTTATCAAAGAGTGTGGAAAACATTTTCAGGGGTGTATCTGCTACTCACTCACAGATCCACGAATGGGCGGCACTGTCTATACTCTTGAATATTACATCAAAAAGGCAAAAGAGCTTGAGGCAATGGGGGCTGATAGCATCTGCATAAAAGATATGGCAGGGCTTATGGCTCCTTACGATGCTTATGATCTGATTAAGGCGTTAAAAGATAACGTAAAACCCCCAATTCACCTGCATAGCCATTTTACATCAGGCATGGCACCAATGACCCACCTTAAAGCTATTGAGGCTGGTGTTGATATTCTTGATACTTGCTTGACCCCTTATGCTTATAGAACTTCTCACCCAGCACTTGAGCCTCTTGTTATGTCGCTGATTGGAACAGATAGGGATACAGGTTTTGACATTGAGCTTTTAGCATCAATTAACGAAACTCTTGAAGAGGAGATTTTACCAAAATATCGCCATCTTTTAGATGATACTAAAGTTTCTGTAATTGATATAAATGTTCTTTTGCACCAGACACCGGGGGGTATGCTCTCTAATCTTGTCAACCAATTAAGAGAGATGGACGCACTTGATCGTATTGGAGAGGTCTATAAAGAGCTTCCAAAAGTAAGAAGAGAACTTGGACAAGTTCCATTGGTAACTCCTACAAGTCAAATTGTTGGAACTCAGACTGTCAATAATGTGCTATTTGACACAGAAAATGAGCGTTACAAGATGATAACAGCACAGGTCAAAGATTTATGTTACGGACTTTATGGCAAAACAGCTATTCCAATTGATCCAGAAGTTCAAAAAAAGGCTCTCAAAGGGTATGAAAGGGGCAGTGAGCCAATTACATGCCGTCCAGCAGAGGTTTTAAAACCAGAGCTTGAAGCTGCTAAAGAGGCAATTGGCGATCTTGCTGTTGATGATGACGATCTTTTGATTTACGCACTGTTTCCTGTAACTGGTAAAAAATATCTTCAGATAAAGTATGGAAAAGAGCCAGTTCCACCATTAATGAAGCCAATAACCATTGATGATGTGGCAAGGCAGGCGGAGATAGTTAAAAAAGCAAAAGCAGGAGAGCTTGTGGAAAAAACAGCAGTTATTGCAGATGATAATAGAGTTAAACCTGATAAAACAGCCAATCTACGCACATTTAATGTCTTTGTTGATGGAGAATATTTTGAGGTTGGAGTTGATGAGGTTGGAGGCTCTCCTGTGATTTCATACGCACAGCAGGTTATCCATTCGCCACAATCTGCAACGCCTAAAGCACCAACACGAGTTCCGCCGCCGCCGTCAGTAACTACCCCCCTACCAAGGGCAGCTTTGCCAAAGCAGGCAGCGACTAAGCCTTCAGCAGCACCAGCAATCAAAACTGCAGCTATTTCACCATCGCAAGCCTCGTCAGGCGGAGTTGGTGAACTAAAATCTCCAATGCCTGGCATGATAATCAGATATGAAAAATCAGTTGGGCAGAGCGTTAAAAAAGGGGAAATAGTTGTTGTTCTTGAGGCTATGAAGATGGAAAATGGTCTGCCTTCACCTATTGATGGAGTCTTAAAGGCTATTAATTTTAGCAGTGGAGACTCTGTGCCAAAAGGAGCTATTTTAGCTCTGATTGAGTGATTTTTTAGGTAGTGTTGTTTTTGGGTTTATTGCTATGTATTTAAAATTTTTTAAAAAAATCAATCGCTTGATACGTTTTAAATACATAGCTAAAAGATTTACCCATTAGATTTTTTCTGATGGGTGGGGAGAATTTACAACATCTGGATACCACAAGGTCAACTCTTCGCCTTGATATATTGCCTGATTTGCAGCCTCAACCCCCTGCATGAACGAGTGATCCATATTTCCAACCTCATAACGCCAGCCGCCAAACCTTCCACGCGATAATATTTTGTAATCTTTTAAATGCCGTAATATTGGAAAAAGTAGTTGATTTCTATCTTTGCTTGGGGTTGGATACCCTTTTTCTACCCGTTTATACCAATTGTGGTGAACTTGGCTTTTATCTTTAATCAGCCTTGTGTTGATTGCCCCCTCTATCACATCTTCAATTATCCGCTTGTTGTTGACAGGCTTCATTGGACTTTCGCTAACTTCGCACATCAATGACCACGATATTTTTGTATCTGGCACATTATTGGGTGAGTAGTTGCTAAAGACCGTAACTCTGTAAAATGGATTGTCATTTTCAGGAAAATATATCCAACATTTATCTATCAGGTGCTCAGGAGGAGTGCCCTTTAAACCAAGACCAATAACATGGGTTGATGAGTATTTTAACCCTGTTGATGTTGTAAATCTCTCTATGTTTGTGATTTTTTCTTCTAAAGTGGATTTTTTAGTAAGTTCAGTTAATGGGATCGTACTGATAAGAAGATCATAACACTTTTTTGATCCATCTTTGAACTCAACTATTTTGTCATTAACATCAACTTTTTTTAGCTCCATGTTTAGATGGATTTTATCCTTAGGGAGCTTTGCTGCAACATTTTCCCAGATAGCACCAGTTCCCCTAAATTTAGGGAACCTAAAGCGAGAATTTGGTCCCCAACCAATATCGTCTCTATCAAATATATGGTTATCAATAATCCGCTTAATATCAACCTTTGCTACACGCTCACCAACCCAGTTGTGGCTGAGCTCCTCAACAGGATAAGCCCACACCTTATAGTTGTAGGGACGCAAAAAATGTTTAGCAATCCCTCTGCCAAATCCAGCATCAATCCAATCCCCAAAATGGTTCAAATTTGGTTGAGAGTTTAGGTTTGTCAGTTGTGAATCTAAAAGTCCATGCAGACATTCGTTAAAGACCTCTTTTGGCAACCTATGGATATTGTTCTGAATAGGGTAGGGTATAAACCTATTTTCCATCCAGACCCAGGCGCTTCTATCGTGAAATAGCCACTCTCTATCTCTATCCATAACTTTGTCCATCACGCTGTCAAAGTAGGGGTAGTGGCTAAAGAGAACATGACCGCCAATATCCCACCAAAAATCTTCGCTATCTTTAAATGATGCAGATAAGCCACCTGTGTGGCTGCTCTTTTCATAAAGAGACCAGTTTGCATCTTCTCCAAGCTCGTTTAATCTCCACGCTGCACCAAGCCCGCATGGTCCTGCTCCAATTATAATTATATTCATGCTGATTTAATGTTTATCCTAAAATTATTTAAAATATTGTCCTAAATATAGAAGCCCTACAACTCAGAACACCCTGATTTACTGCAAATATGAAATTCATATAAAAAAAGCGGTGTTGTTAAATTTACTGCAAAATCTTCACCAGCTTTATTTGCAAAGCTAACCAAAAGATAGCGAGATGGATTATTAAATGGCTTATTAACACCAGCAATCGCTGTAAGAAAATAGCCATTAAAATCAAATAGAGGCGAGCTACTTAACAGTGGCTTTAAATCAGAGATAGTTGCAGTTTTCCAGCTAAAGTCAGAAGATAGATAGGCATATTGGGTTGTGAGTGTGGGGATAAAATTGCCGTTTTTGTCTTTGTCATAGGGTCCTGCAAAAACTACATAAATATCTGATAGCTCTTGCATGGCTGATAAATTTGACAAATCAGATGATTGAACCCTTGCATGAAAGTTGATTGTCTCACCCTTACCATAAAACATCTTATTGGTAGTTATCTCAATTAAGTTGCTATTATTGTTTGGCATCTCAAACTCTGCAAATATCAATCGTCTATCTCTTGCATCAGCAAGAGCCATAAGCATAAGTGTATTTTTATATATTTTTACCCTTGCATAACCCTCACAAGAGTATGGCAAGATTGCCTGTTTAATATCCCAACTCACACCATCAGGACTATAGTGATAAATGATATTTCCACCATCACCCTCTGCATCAATGGGCTTATCAGGTGAGTTATCCCACACCCCATGTAAACCATTCAGCTCATCAACCACAAATCCCATACCCATTCCAGCTCTATGCAAAAATGGTGGAGCAACATCTCCAGCAACCTTTTTCATTGTCCAGCTATTTGTGGTTTTTGAGTAAGTTCCGATAAAATTTGAAGTGCCTTGATGCACACCATTAGAGTCAGTTACATATTTATAATATGAGGCATAAGGCACTCCATCACTATTGATAATAAGCTCCGTCCAAAACTCATTTTCAGATAGATTGCCAGGATCAGCTTGCTCAACTTGAGATAATTTCCAATTTTTAAGATCACTTGAAAATGCGTACCACAATTGATGAGCAGAACCAGCAGGAAAAACAACCCCTTTAGTCTCTGGAGGGTTTGCGGTTGGGTATGCTGCCCTTAACTTATCACTATCTCCATTGCCGTATAAAATATGATACTGAGCAGTTGATTTATCAAAAACAAAATTGGCAAGTCGGTAGTGAGCAGAACTTTTTAAATCAACCACTTTACCTGTCCAAACATCTTTGTTGTCATCAGATGGGATAAACATTTTTAGGGCTTTTTTAAATGGTGGTTGAAGTTGATTGCCCTCTTCATCAGCAAATATCTCATACTCTCTTAAAAATATGGGCTTATTCTCTTGGTTTAGCTGCATACGTGTATGAAATGTTCCTGATGCAATGTTGATTTTCGGTTGAACAACACCGTTGACAACCCTTTGATAGACAAGCCCAGATGTATGACCTTTGTAGTTTGGAAGCTCTGGCTCAATAAATTCCACACCATCTACAATATAACAGATATGAACAACATCATTGTCATCAACCATAAGATATGTTGAGATAGATAGTGCGGCCCCAAATTCATCTAATACAACTCTATTTTCAGTTGCGGCCCAATTGTTTATGCTCTGTTTGGTTGAGACAGATTTAGTTGCGTAGATGATTTTAGCTTGAGTTGTCCCGGGTATTGGCTCTGTGTAAACAGCATGAATGGTGCCATCTTTTGAGAGATCAAAATCATAAGAATAGATTCTGCTGCCAATATTTTCTTGTGAATCTGCAAGCATCTCTTCTGTAAGAATAGATAGCTGTGCCACACATATATTTGTAAAACATAGCGATAAAATTGCTGTAATTAAAATTGCTGCTCTTTTCATAAATTATCTTTTCCTCTAATTTGTTTATAAATTTTATACATTAAATTAATTTTTGCAAAAGATTGCTGTTACCAGCATGGTTCTCTATATCAATAAATCTATATCCAGTAATTAGGTTATTTTTAACAATGTTTCCAACAGTTCCGGTTAGCAGATGGACTCCAGAATAGTGGGCACCTAAAATATGGTTGTTTTCTACACGATTATAACAGCTTGGAAAATCAGCCTGAGCTTTATGTTGACGGGCAGCCTGACCAATCAATACACCAAAAAAGTGAAATTTATCATTTTGACCCTTATTGTTATCACAAATTGTGTTGCCAAAAATATTGCAACCATACCCAGCTCTAACAAACTTAACCCCGTCACCCCAATTGCCATAAATAGAGCTGCTATCAACTTGGCAGTATGCAGCATTATCAAAACTTATTCCGGGCAATTTTGCCTTAGAGCTTTTATCTTGCATCAGCCCCATTGACTCAACATAATCAACAGTTAGCTCCTCATTATGCTGAAAACCACGCCAACCATTTCCGTAAATAT
>JADFZO010000025.1 GCA_015232465.1 Desulfamplus sp. | reverse complement strand
ACCCACCCGGGACGGTTTTAGCGCCCCACATCGGATTTGAAGTCCGAGGGCCCCACCAGTGAGCCGGGCACTTCCGTAAAAGATCAATCAAAAGGGGCAATCAAAAGGGGTGTTAAAAATTTATAGAGTCCTTTATAGATATTGCCCTGTTTTGTCAATTTGTTTTTAATCTAAATTTTAGTAAGATTCACATTTAAGGAGCTTTTAGAATGATCAACAAAGATAGAATAATAAAGAGATTTACAATGCTTGCACAGATTGACTCTGTCTCTAAAGAGGAGGCTCAAATTGCAGCAGAGCTAAAAAAGATTCTAACCGATATGGGCGGCGAAGTTATCATGGATAGTGCTGGAGAAAAAATAGGGGGCAATTGCGGAAATATTATTGCAAAATTTAAGGGAAACAGGCAAGTAGAGCCGATTATGCTCTCTGGACACATGGATACAGTAGAGCCAGGAAGATGTGTTAAAGTTCAATTTAAAGATGGGGTATTTACAAGTGATGGCACAACAATACTTGGCTCTGATGATAAATCTGCACTTGCTATTATTTTGGAGGTTATAGATGTTATTCGTGAAAACAATCTCCCTTGCCCTCCTATTGAGGTTGTTTTCACTGTTTGCGAAGAGATTGGTCTTTGGGGGGCAAAACATTTTGATCTTAGTATGATTGAGTCTAAAATTGGCTACATTCTTGATTCAACTGACACAGAAGGTATTGTTACAAGAGCACCATCTGCAAACAGATTTATTGTTAAAATTTATGGTAAAGATGCACATGCTGGGGCAGCCCCAGAAAAGGGGATAAATGCCATTTTAGTTGCATCTAAGGCTATCGCCAAATTAGAGCTTGGCAGAATTGATAGTGAAACAACTTGCAATATTGGAAAGATTGAGGGTGGAAAGGCGACAAACATTGTGCCAGATTTAGTTACAATCCATGGTGAGGCAAGAAGCCATGATGAGAAAAAACTTCAATCTTTAACTGACAATATTCTTAACACATTTTACATTACAGCAGAGGATTTTAGAAAAGAGCTAAATAATAAAGAGTTACCAAAAGTCGAAATTGAGCTTGAGCACGATTTTCCAGCAACCAATATTCCAGAGGATCACCATGTTGTTTTGCTTGCAAGGCAGGCTGCAAAAAATTTAGGAAAAGAGATGAGAGCAAAAACCATTGGCGGCGGTGCTGATGCCAACATATTTTTTGGCAAAGGTGTTGTAACTGGAGTTTTAGGCACTGGAATGACAGATGTGCATACAGTTCGTGAATCTATAAAACTTGAAGATATGGTAAACACTACCAGCCTTTTAGTTGAAATCTTAAAAATCCATGCACTTGGGGCTGATGATGGTGCTTGCAAAAAAATATAATACAATCTTCTGGAGATAATATAAAATAATGATTGCCTATTTTGATATGTTTTCTGGTATCAGTGGCGACATGGTGCTGGGTGCTTTTGTTGATTTAGGGGTGCCAGTTGAGTGGTTAAAAGAGCAGTTTAGAAAGATTCCTTTACCTGAGGCAGATATTAAAGTTGAAGATATTTGGCATAATGGTATTAAAGCTGTAAATCTTTTTGTGTTAGATAAGAGCCATTCCATAAACCACGAGCATCACCATGACCATGCTCACCACTCTAAAAATTACCATCAGATTAAAGAGCTTATCTCTAACTCGCCATTTTCAGAGTATGTAAAATCATCAGCTTTAAAAGCATTTGAAAAGATTGCAGTTGCAGAGTCCCAAATTCATGGAACTAAGATTGATAAAGTCCATTTCCACGAAGTTGGGGGGATAGATGCAATTGTAGATATTACTGGAGCTTTCTTGTGCGTTGAATATCTTGGCATAACAAAAATTTATGGCTCAACCCCACCACTTGGGAGCGGTGAAGTGGAGTGCTCTCATGGTGTGATACCCATTCCAGCACCAGCAACTTTGAAGATTTTAAAAGGTGTGCCAGTAAAATCTTCTGATTGCAATATGGAGCTTGTAACCCCAACGGGTGCTGCTATCATAACCACTATGACCCAAAATTTTGGAGATATTCCTAATATGGTTATCAAAAATAGCGGTTATGGCTCTGGCAAACGAAAATCTAATAGAGGGCGGCTACCTAATATTTTACGGATAATAACTGGAGAGCCTGATATAGAAAAATATGTTGATGGTTATAAATCAAACAACCCCAATATTTTAAATGAAGATGTCTATGTTATTCACACCTCAATTGATGATATGAATCCAGAAATAGCAGGCTATTTAATGGAAAAACTTTTTGAAAATAGTGCATTAGATGTCTCATATTTGCCTGTTTTTATGAAAAAAAATAGACCAGCATTCAAACTTGAGGTTATCTGCTCAAAAGCCAATTTAGAGAGGCTCATTGAGATTATCTTGACAGAGAGCACATCATTAGGCGTTAGATTTTATAAAGCAGAGCGGGCAGTGCTTGCCAGAAAAAGTGTTGAGATAGAGACAATTTTTGGCAAAATAGTGGCAAAAGAGATAACAGCTCCAAATGGAAAAACAAGGATAGTTCCAGAGTATGAGGTGTGCAAAAAAATAGCTCAAACAAAGGCTATTCCTATTAAAGATGTCTATTGTTTGATAGATACAATAAAAAAATTTTAAGATTGAAAATAAATTAAGGAGAGGGTTTAAATGGTAGAATCCACAGAGAGAGAAAAAGCAATTAAATCAACCATGAGCCAAATTGAGCGTCAATTTGGTAAAGGTGCAATAATGAAGCTCGGAGAGCGAGCTGTCCAAGCTGTGCCTGTTATACACTCTGGTTCATTGGCTCTTGATAAGGCTCTTGGAATTGGCGGATACCCAAGGGGCAGAGTTATTGAGATTTATGGACCAGAATCCTCAGGAAAGACAACTCTTGCACTGCACGCTGTTGCTGAATCTCAAAAAAAGGGTGGGATTGCTGCGTTCATTGATGCAGAACATGCTCTTGATACAGCTTACGCAAGAAAACTTGGGGTTGATTGTGACGAGCTTTTAGTCTCTCAGCCAGATACTGGTGAGCAGGCTCTTGAGATTGCAGATATGCTGGTCAGAAGCGGAGCAATTGATATTATTGTTATTGACTCTGTTGCTGCACTTGTGCCCCGTGCTGAGATTGAGGGTGAGATGGGAGATTCACACATGGGACTTCAAGCACGTCTTATGTCTCAAGCATTAAGAAAACTTACTGCCACTATGTCTCGCACAAATACTACCGTTATCTTTATCAACCAGATAAGAATGAAGATAGGGGTAGTATATGGCAACCCAGAGACCACAACTGGGGGAAATGCACTTAAATTTTATGCATCTGTTCGCCTTGACATAAGAAGGGCTGCTGCAATAAAAGAGGGTCAAGATACCATTGGAAATAGAACTAAGGTTAGCATTGTTAAAAATAAACTTGCTCCGCCATTTAAGTCAGTAGAGTTTGATATCATGTATGGAGAGGGCATATCAAGAACTGGCGATCTGCTCGATATGGCTGTTGATCTTAATGTAGTTGAAAAGAGTGGCTCTTGGTATTCATATCAAGGTGAGAGAATGGGGCAAGGCAGACAGAATGTAAAGGTATTTTTTGATGAGAATCCAGAGGTTTTTGATAAGATAGAGGCAAATGTAAGAGAGCAGCTTGGAATCGGAGGAACTACAACTCAATCTACTACATCATCGCAATCAGTATCAGAACCAGAATAAAATAGGGGTGGAAAATGACAGGTAAAGAGGCTCGTAAAATATTTATTGAATACTTTAAAAAACATAACCATCAGGTGGTAAGAAGCTCCTCACTTGTGCCGCAAGATGACCCAACTCTTTTATTTACAAATGCAGGAATGGTTCAGTTCAAACGGGTATTTACAGGGGACGAAAAGCGAGATTATAGAAGGGCGGTAACATCTCAAAAGTGCGTACGTGCTGGCGGAAAACATAACGATCTTGAGAATGTTGGATACACTGCACGTCACCACACATTTTTTGAGATGCTCGGTAATTTTTCGTTTGGCGACTATTTTAAAGAAAAAGCAATTGAATATGGCTGGGACCTTTTAACAAACAAGAGCATTGGCTATGGGCTGCCGCCTGAAAAGCTCTGGGTTTCAATATATCAAGATGATGATGAGGCATACAATATATGGCGAAATCAAATAGGTGTTCCAGCAGATAGAATTGTCCGTCTTGGTGAAAAGGATAATTTCTGGGCAATGGGAGATACTGGTCCTTGCGGTCCATGCAGTGAGATTCACATTGATCGAGGTCGTGAATTTGGGTGCGATAACCCCAACTGTGCTGTGGGGTGCGATTGCGATCGCTATCTTGAGCTTTGGAATCTTGTATTTATGCAGTTTGAAAAAGATGCCTCAGGCAATATGAAGCCTCTTCCCAAACCAAGTATTGATACTGGTTTGGGACTTGAGCGTATTGTGTCTGTATTGCAAAATGTGCCGACAAATTACGATACTGATCTCTTTATCCCAATTATGGATAAGGTTACAGAGCTTATGCAACAAAGAGTCGCAAATAGGCAGACTGACTCTAAAGAGAGTGAGGTTGCAAAAAAGGTAATTGCGGATCATAGCAGGGCAACAGCCTTTTTAATCTGCGATGGTATTCTGCCATCAAATGAGGGTAGAGGCTATGTTTTACGCCGTATTATGAGGCGTGCTATCAGGTATGGGCGTTATGTGGGACTTGATAAGCCATTTTTCCACGAGACAGTTTCAACTGTATTTGAGATGATGGACCAAGCGTATCCAGAATTAAAAGAGTCTGCACCATTTATTTTAAATGTTGTTAAAAATGAGGAGATAAAGTTCTCTGAAACCCTTGATGTTGGTCTTAAACTTTTGAAAGAGACCATTGATGAGATAGAAAAAAGGGCAATGGAAGATAAAAGCTACAAAAAAGAGCTATCAGGCGATGTTATCTTTAAACTTTATGATACCTTTGGATTTCCAGTTGATATTATAACTGATGTGCTAAAGGGGAGTGAAATCACCCTTGATATGGCTGGTTATCACAGAGCAATGGACGAACAAAAAGCCCGCTCAAAAAGCTCCAAAACATTTACTGGCGTGGGCGAAGCCTTTAAATCTCTAACATCTGAAGGGGTTAAGACCATATTTACAGGCTATAATGAGCTTGAGACTCAATCAAACATCTTGTTGATTGTTAAAGATGGTAAAGCTGTTGATTTTGCTTTTGAGGGCGATGCAATTGAGATTGTAACTGAAAAGACCCCATTTTATGCAGAGTCTGGCGGTCAAGCTGGAGATTGTGGATTTTTAGAGGGGATTGGCTGCTGCACTTCTGATAAAACGTGTCCAAAAGATGGCAGAGATAGAGTCAAAGTTAGAATTGAAAACACCATTTCAGACCCATCTGGGATTAGAATTCATAGAGGCGTTGTAGTAAGGGGCAAACTGGCAAAAGATAAGGTTGCTTTGCTTAAAGTTGATGGTAGCAATCGTGCTGCAACTGCTCGCAACCACACAGCAACCCATCTTTTGCATTCAGCTTTGCGTAAAGTGCTTGGCAGCCACATTAAGCAGGCAGGCTCTCTTGTTACAAGCCAAAGGTTTAGATTTGACTTTACCCATTTTTCAGCAATTAGCCGTGAAGAGATTCTTGCAATTGAGCAAGATGTAAATGAGCACATTCGTCAAAATATCTCCTTAGAGACTGTTGAGATGGAGATTGAAGAGGCTGTAAAATCAGGGGCAACTGCACTTTTTGAAGAGAAGTATGGCGATAGAGTTAGGGTTGTCTCAATGGGAGATTTTAGCCGTGAGCTTTGCGGTGGAACGCACACTGGCAGAACTGGAAATATTGGGCTTTTTCAGATTGTCTCTGAGGCTGGCATTGCATCAGGAGTTAGGCGTATTGAGGCTCTAACTGGCTTAAAGGCTCTTGAGTATGTGCAGGACAATATCACAATGCTTCAAAAAAGTGCCCATCTTCTAAAGGCTCAAACTCAAGGGGGGATAACCTTAGGCTCTGCCCTATATTCAAAGATTGAGACACTTTTGAGTGAGCATAAATTGGCGGAAAAGGAGATAATATCGCTTAAAGCCCAGATAGCATCAAAATCTGTTGATAACATATCTGATGATATAAAGCTAATAAACGGGGTAAAGGTTCTTGCCAAAAAGATTGAGGTTGAGAATCAGTCTCAGATGCGTGATTTGGCAGATAAATTTAAGGCAAAGATTGGCTCTGGTGTTATCTTGCTTGGTGCTGAATCTGATGGTAAAGCTCTTTTAACCTGCGTAGTTACGCAAGATATGGCAGATAAATTTCATGCTGGTAATATTGTTAAAAAAGCTGCGGCAATTGTTGGTGGCGGCGGAGGTGGAAGGGCAGAGATGGCTCAAGCTGGAGGCACAAAACCAGAAAATTTAACCCAAGCTCTTAACTCTGTTTATCAGATTGGTTAGAACTGCTAAAGTAGTTAAGACTTCAAACCCCATAGCATTACAATTTCTAAGGAGTTATAGTGAAGAAACAGTATAGGCTAACCATAATTATTCTTTTTATTATTTTTGTAAGCACCATTGGTTCGTTAATTGTAAAGACTACAATTTTTCAATCCAGCAGAGAGATGTATCGCATAGGAATATCAGCCCCTTTTGAAGGTGTTGATTCAGGAATTGGAGCTGCAATGGAGCGTGGCATAAGTATCTTGGTTGATGAGGTTAATGCACACTCACAGGTTGTAAGTCAAAAGGTTGCTCTTGAGATCAAAAAAGCTGATATTTCCAAAACTTCTGATGGTGCTCTTAAATCTGCCCAAGAGCTTATCCAAATAGATAAGATGGCTCTTGTTGTGGGCTATATGGGTGCTAAAGAGCTTGATGCTGTTAGCAAGGTGTATGAAAAAGATAACATTCCACTTATTAACATCTCATCTACAGAGTCCATGCTCGATAACGCCAACAAATATCCAACAATATACTCAACTGTTACAGACTCCAACACAGAGACTGGATTTATTGCCAATTACACCAGAAATGTTCTTGGCAATAAGATAGTTACCATTATCCACCCATCATCTGACTATGGAACAAAGATAGCAGAGGCTTTTAGCTCTGTTTATGCAAGATTTGGAACGCAAATTCACTACACATATCAGTTTGACCCCGAAAATCCTATTAAATCAATTGAGGCACTTATCTCTCAGATAAAGGATTTAAAGGACCTTGGAACTATATTTTTTGCAGGAGATGCCTATTCTACTGCAAATTTTGTTGTTCAGGCAAGAGATGCCTCTATTAAAAATGTGATAGTTGGCACTGGCGTAATTGCCACAACTGGATTTAAAGATGTAGTTGCCAATCTTGTAAAGGATAAAGATAAAGTTGCGGCGTACACTGATGGTATTGCGATGTCTGCCCCACTTTTATACGATACTGCTGGCGAGAGGGCGCAGCAGTTCAAAAATCTATATATGGAGAAATTTGGCACAGCACCAGATTGGATAGCTGGCTATGCCTATGATGCTGCAAAACTCGCTTTTCGTGGCATACTAAGAGATGAATCAGAAGAGAAACCATCAGTTGAGAAGTGTCGTGCAGCAATCTTAAACTATTTAAAATCGCTCACTACGCCTGAAAGTGCAACTGATGGCGTTGCTGGAAAAACATGGTTCTCATCTACATCTAAACACCAAAAACCTGTTCAAGTTGGTATCTATAATGGGCAAAACATAATTGCTGCCCCAACTCAGCTCCAGCCAATTAAGAGCAATAGCTCAGTCAACTACTTTGAAGAGATAAAGAGCGGCAGAGTGCTCTATGTAAATGACCGATTTATGTATAAAACCAATGTCATCTACACAGGAGTTGAGGTGCATGAGATTTCTGATATAAATTTTAAAAATTACAGTGCTGTTCTTGATCTATCTATCTGGTTTCGTTATCGGGGTCAGTTTAACCCAGCAGATATTGAGATTTTAAATGGCGTTGAAGATATTAAAAAAAGCACCCCAGAGATTAAACTTACTGACCCAGTTGAGAGCAGCGATCAAAAGGGTATCTCGTTTCGTCTCTATCGAATTAAAGGGCGTTTTAGCCTTAACTTTTTAGATACTAAACTAAGCTACGGCAAACATTTAGCAGGGCTATCTTTTCACCATAAAAATCTGAACCGCAATAATGTTATCTACGTTGTTGATATGCTTGGAATGAGCTTTGATAAACAGGTTACATTAAGAGGACAGCTAAATGCAAGACGTGCATTAAATCCAGCTTTAGGTTGGAGAATTGATGATGCTTGGCTATCGCAGCGAATCTTTACTACAGCCTCTTTTGGAAGCCCAATTTATGTGGGTTATGGAAGTACTGATCCCGATTTTTCGCGTATTGATTATGGCGTTATTCTTAGTGCTGATAGAATTGATTTTCGCTCTCTTGTGCCAAGCGAGTATTTAGTTTACATCGGCATATTTGGTCTTGTAGGAAGCATTGGGGCTATTGTTATGGATCTGCAACTTAAAGGCATATTCTGGCTCACATCATCATGGTTTATCAGGATAGCATTTTGGCCCTTTTTTCTTCTCTCTTTAGGTAACCTATCAGTCAACTACGCTATTAACCAAAACATCTCTGTCCACTATATCCAGCAGTTGATAATGGGGTATGATATGTGTTGGTGGATAATGGCTGCAACGCTCTTTAATATTGCCTTGACCCGATTTATTTGGAATCCGCTTGAAAATAGAACAAAACGCAAAGTGCCAAATCTTATTCGCAACTTTACGGCTGGAATTGTCTATCTATTTGCATTTTTCGCGATTGTGGCATTTGTTTGGGAGCAAAAGCTCACAAGCCTTCTTGCAACCAGCGGTCTTTTTACCATGATTATAGGTCTTGCTATTCAGGGAAATATTGCCAACATCTTCTCTGGTATCATCATCAATTTAGAGCGACCATTTTCAATTGGAGATTGGATTAAAGTTAAAGATATTGACAATGTAAATGTTATTGATATGACATGGCGAACCGTTAGGCTCCAAACTTTGACCAACCATGTTGTTGCTATTCCGAATGGAATTGTGGCAAATGCGGTTGTGGTCAACTACTCCAAAGATAGCATAAGAATTGACATTCCAATTCAAGTATCAACCCATTATGAGCCAGACAAGGTGCTTAAACTTCTTAAAGAGGTTCTTGATAGCACACCAGACGCAACTGCTGTTAAGCCTGCTGCCAATGCGTTTCTTGGGACAAAAACACTTGGTAACAGTTGGGTTGCTGAATATGTACTTCGTGTGTGGGTATCTAATTGGAAAAATCAATTTGCACTTAAAGGAAAACTCTGGAACGGTGTGTGGAAAAAATTTACTGCTGAAGGTATCTCTTTGGATCCCATGATAAACAGCCAGCATCAACCACTTTTGCCACCGCCTTTGATTTCTGCACCTGTTGATATTATGGCTAAAGATACACCACAAAATCTGTAAAAATATTTGGAAAAATCATGTTGAAAAAAACTTTTTATATTATTTCCATTTCAACCTGCTTAACAGCATTTTCAATCTTTTTTGTAACACCTAACGCTCTGAGAGCAGATTCATCTTCATCTTATTCCTATTCTGATTCAAGTTCTGTCTCAAGCGATGTTCCAAGCTCAAAATCTTCTGATGTTTCAGAAAAAAATGTCCTATCTGGCAACAGATATTTTTATGAACTTATGAAGCCTCTTTTATCAAAGCATGAGCGTATTTTAAGTGCTCAAGCTGCTGTAAGGGCTGCAAAAGAGCAGATTAGAGTTAGATTTGGCTCTCTCTACCCTGAGCTTGAATTAACTATTGAGGCGGGGCGAGAAGATGAGTATGGCGAAGAGCTTCCAGAGCAGTATAGTCAAAGTAAACTAAAACTTACCCAGCTTTTGTGGGATTTTGGTAAAACCAATGCAGCAGTTGAAAAGGCAAGACGCCAGCTTGTGGAGCAGGAGCTAAATCTTGAAAAGGCGAGGCAAAAGCTGATTTTAGATGGAGCAACAGCATATCAAAGGCTTCATAGATCATACGTTGTGCTTCAATACTCTATTGAATCAGAGGAGAATATCCGCCGCCAAACTGGTCTTGAGGAGATTCGAGTTGCTGAGGGGTATGGCTATACAACTGATGTTTTACAATCTAAATCGCAACTTGCAGGTGCAATCTCAAGACGCCAAAGAAATGAGGGGGAATACAGTGTTGCAGAGAGCGGATATTTGGAGATTTTTGGCAAATTACCAGATGATATAAAGATGGTTAAACCGATTGATCCAGATAAGATGGTTGCCATACCTCAAGATATTGAGACGGTTCTAAAAGTTGCGTTAGAGAGTAATCTTGATCTGCTGCTTGCTAAGAATAAGGCTTCTGTTGTCCAAAGCGATATTGTAATTGAGAAAAATAGGGCTATTTTTCCAGACCTTGAGTTTAGCCTTGAGGGAGATGTTTCAGATAACTACAATGCAACATTTGGAAATAAAAAAGAGTATAAGGCAAGTGTTATACTCAAAAAAAAGATTAACCTTGGTTTTATAGAGAACAACAAAATACAATCTGCAAGAGAGAGCCTTCTAAAAGAGAGCAATTTGCTTGTAGATAGAGAAAAGGGGGTTGAAAAAAGCGCTCGAACTTCATGGCAGAGGCTTAAAATTGCTGAAAAGACCACAGTTTCACTAAATGAACAGGCAGATTTGACAGCAGCTTTTTTAAACCTTGCAAGAGAGGAGCGGACATTAGGTAACAGATCGCTTATGGATATTCTTGCTGGCGAAACAGCACTTATTAATGCCAAAAGTGATAGTTACGCTGCAAAGATAGATATATCATTTGGAGTTTTTGCCCTTTTAGAGGTTATGGGAAGTTTGGAGTTGGATATATTTAATGAGTATTGGTAACAAAGGAAAAACATGCGTGAACTCTTACGCCGCCTTAAAAATCACCCAGTCATAACTATTGAGCTGATACTTGCATCTTTTTTTATCAACTTACTTGGTCTTGCCTCATCACTCTACATCATTCAACTGCTCAACCGTTACGTCTCTCACGGCGTAGATTCTACACTTTTAACCCTCACTATTGGCGTTTGCATTGCAATTTTACTTGAATTTGGTTTTCGTATCGCCCGATCCTCTCTTGCAACCCATATTGGTTTTAAAAGAAATAATGAGTTGATGATAGCTGTTTTTGGTATTTTGACTCGTGGCAAAATACGATATTTAGATTCAATTCCTCAACGTTTACGACAAGAGATAATCAAAGGGGCAAATACAGTTGAAGATGCCTATAAATCTACAAATATAACAGCTATTTTTGATCTGCCATTTGCCTTGATATTTATAGCTGTTTTAACGTGGTTATCATGGATACTTAGCATCATAACACTCGCATTTATGGCTGCTATATTCATAATTGGCATAGTAAGCAGAGAGATGGTCAAAAATAGTCTCAATAAAGTTACAGATATTTCTATAAAGAGCAATGGACTTTTTAGCACAGCAAATCAGGCACTTGAGACTACTCGTCTGTTTGATAACAGAAATTTTATGGTAAAAGAGTGGTCTCAAACCAGTAGTGCTTTTTTAGAGCATAAATCTAAAGTCTCTTCACAGCAAGATATTATCCAAACCATTACTCGAAGTGCCCAAGCCTTGATGAGTGTTGCAATCTATGCCTCTGGTGCCCTGCTTGCAGTAAAGGGTGAGCTTGCTGTTGGAACTCTGATTGGTGCAAATATTCTTGCAATGCGTGCTTTAAATCCAATATCTCGATTTGCCCAGCTTGGAGATATATTTACTATGGCAGCTCAATCTTTAGAGAGAATAGAAAAATTTAGCTCCATTGAACTTGAGCGTAAGGAGGGGGTTGCACTTAAAAGTTATAATGGGTCACTTCAATTTAAAGATATATCCTTTAGTTACCCTAACATGTCACAGCCTCTTTTTGAATCTTTTTCAATTGATATTGCCCCTAAATCTATCTTGGTGGTTACTGGTGAAAATGGAACAGGTAAAACCACACTATGCCGTCTGATTTCAGGGCTGCTTGAGCCAGATAGAGGTCAGATTCTTGCAGATGGCGTTGATATTAGACAGCTTTTACCTTCATGGTGGAGATGTCAGCTTACATATCTGCCACAAGATATTCACTTTCTGACTGGCTCAATAAGAGATAATCTTGATGCTGCCACAACTCAAACAGTAGATGCCCAAACACAAGATATTAATTTAGTTATTCAAAATGCGGGTTTGACAGATTTTGTCGATAAAAGTCAGCATGGTCTTGATACCCCAATAATACACAATGGAGCAAATCTATCCTCTGGTCATCGTAAAAGAGTTGCACTTGCAAGGGCATTGAGAGTTGGGGGAAAATTAGTTATTTTTGATGAGCCTACGGACTCGCTTGACAGGCAAGGGTGCTCTACAATCTACTCCCTGCTTTTTGATCTTGCTAAAAATGGGGGACATACTGTTATTGTATTTACGCAAGACCCAAACATAATAGGTATGGCAAGCCGTATTGTTGATCTTAATAGCAAGCCAGTTCCAAAAATATTTGTCGCAAAAAGTAAACCAGCCTCTGATAGAAATGGAGTAAAAACTTAAATGGCTGACTCTATTTATAAAACATTTAAAGAGAGGCTCTTAAAGAGAAAGACCCCTGTAAAAAGCCAACTCTTTATTGTGATGTCGATTTTGACTGTTCTTTTATCTATTATCTGGTCTGCTTATGGTGAGCTTGATGTTGTGAGTATTGCTGATGGAGAGGTTGTTCCATCAAGCAGGGTCAAGACAATTCAGCATCTTGAGGGTGGTATAATACGAGAGATTCTTGTAAAAGAGGGTGATGAGGTAAAATCGGGGCAATCTATTGTGATTCTTGAATCTACAAGTAGCAATGCTGATGTTGCGGAGCAGAGTATCCATCTAAAATCTCTTGAGATAACCATAGCTCGGTTAAATGCAGAGATAAATGGTCATAAGACTCTTATCATACCAGAGGCGATAAAGCAGGTTGAACCACAGCTTACAAACAATGCGTTGGCAATGTTTAAGACAAGGCGAGAACGGGTTGAGAATCAGATACAGGTGCAATTAGAGCTTATAAATCAATACAAGTTTCAGATTGAGGAGATTCAAGCACGATTATCAGGCAATACAAGCATGAGAAGTTTTGTTGAGGAGCAGGTTGGAATTAGCCAAAAACTTCTTCAACATAACTTATCAAATCGTATGAACCATCTTGATCTCTTAAAACAGCTTGCTGATTTAAAGGGTCAACAAAGGATCGATCAGGCATCTTTAAAGAAGATTTCAGCATCAATAAAAGAGGCAGAGAGCCGTCTTGCACTTGTAAAAACCACATTTATTGAAGAGGCTCAAAATGAGCTTCGTGAGGCTCAACGGACAGCTCAAATAATCTATGAGAGGTTAAACAAAAATCAGGATAGCTTGAGAAGAACTGTCCTTAGATCGCCTGTTGATGGGGCTGTCAAATCACTCCTTTTTGTTACTATTGGCGGAATAGTCCCTCCCGGAGGAGCTGTGGCTGAGATTGTGCCAAGTGATGATCGCCTAATTATTGAGGCAAGGCTACCTATTGGCGATATAGGCTATGTCCAGACGGGTCAGCCTGTTATGGTGAGGCTAAACTCTTCAGATGGTGTAAGATTTGGGCACATCAACGGCGAGGTTATCCACATAAGCCCAGATTCAACAATAATAAAAGAGTCTCCCCCTTTTTACAAAATTAAAATAACCACAGAGCAGGACTATTTTGGTAAACCAGATAAACAGTATCGGCTCTTTCCGGGAATGCTTATGCAGTGCAGCATTATCACAGGCAAAAGGAGTGTTCTTGAGTATCTGCTCCAACCCTTTATCCTATCTTTTGAGACAGCACTCCATGAGAGATAAATCTTCAAATAGGTTTGAGGATTGGGGCAGAATTTGCCTTACGCAATTAACGTGGGTAGGCAATAACTTCAATATTTCAAAAATACTTAAAGCGTTTATATCAATTATGATTTGAGCTTTAACCTGTAATATATTGATTTAACTTATAAAAAATATTTTGACACATTCTGGCATGAACATTGCTTATTTTTATATAAAACTTTAAACAACATATTAACTAATAAAACAGGTGATGCCATGAATTTTGATCTTTTTGCCCCTAAAATCTCTATAAAGAGTGCTATAAAAGCTGGCACTACTGGAAGCCTAAATCATGATTCTGGTGCTAAAGATGCCCCTGCCTCCAACCTATTTATATCAAAATTTAAGCAGATACTTTCTAAAAATGGTATCAACCACAATGGCATTGCACCAAATTCACCATTAGATACGACAAAATCATCAACCTCTACTGTCGATATTTTGGCAGATAATGTCAAAAGCGATCTTTTAAAAAAGATGAATAAAGCAGAGGGTTTTGAGTTTTTAACCAAACTGAAACAGTATCTAATGGCATCGGGTCATAGCAATTTAAAAGAGGTCTCTATTGGTCAAGATGGCTTAGATACCCTTAAAATAATGTTGGACAAAGCTGGATTTCCACAATCCAAAGTTGCAGATTTGATAAAGAGTCTGCAATCTCAATCTGATGATGGCAAGCTTTTCGTCTCTGATCTTATGGACGGACTTTTAGCTCTTGAGCCTGAAACGCTTACTGATGAGGATTTATCAGCAGAGCAAAACGAGCTTGATTTAGATAAAATTAAGGACATTAAGGATAACGATTCATCTGCTGAATCAGAAGATGAATCGTTAATGGTTCAAGCCTCTGCTATCCCGTTTATTAGCTCAATTATGAAATCTTTAGGGATACCTGATGATGTCATAAAATTGACTATTGCATCGTCTGAGGTAAAAGGTGGGGGGCTAAATCTCAATACATTTATTAATGATCTTCAATCTCTGCAAAAGACCTCATTTTTTACAGGAAAATCGTTTGAGAACGCATCAGATATTGAAACTATCAACGGGCTTTTAAATCAGCTTGGACTTGAATCAACTGATAGCAAAACTCAAAATAGTGTAACTAATAATGGTGCTGAAAAAGGTCTGTTTACACTTGGTGGTTTTGTATCTGCTCTTGAAGGGTTAAGACAAAAAAATTCAATTAAAGATGTAGATGGCTCTTCTCAAAAATCGCAACAGGGTGCTGAGGCTTTAAATGGTTTAAACAACTCAAAATCTGAGTTGCCTAATGGTGATTCTGCTTCTTCTGTTAATGTTAGTAAATCAGATTCTGATGAGTTGATTAACAAATTGATGGGTGATCTTCATATTAAGGAGAGTGCTAAAGAATCTGAAAAAAATCAACCAACTGAAACAGATATTCGGTACCGAACTATGAGAAGTGCGACCCACGATTTTTTAATGAACTTATCTGCTTCTGGAGAGACAGACTCTGCGAAAAAAAGCTCGTTAAATCTTGATGGCACAAGCGATAAAGATAGCAAAGATAGAGAGATTAAAGAGCTTCTATCTTCTCTTGGGATTAATCTAAAAACCAAATCTGACGATATAAATTCTAAAGCCTCTGATACTACTGACAATTTAGCTGATAATGCTGATATTGATAATATTGATAATATTGATAATATTGATGAGCAAGACTCAAAAAGCAAAAATATTAAAGAGACTCTCGCCTCTCTTGGGATTAATCTAAAAAGTAAGTCTGAAATAACCTCTAATGCAAATACAGAATCCATAACATCTTCAATTGATGAGCAAGATTTAAAATCAGTTGATTTAAAAGAGACTCTTACATCGCTTGGTGTGCTAAGTAAAAATAGCCTTGATCGCACTAAATCACTCAAAAATGTAAATCAGACAGATAGCCTTAATCCTTCTCCTGTTAATAATCAAGTTGTGCAGCAAGAGCAGCAAAATGTTAAAAATGGCACTACCATAGCTACATCAGCATCAGTAGTAGCTGAAAATATTATTAGCTCTAAGGTTGCATCTGAGTTAAGCAGCTTAATCAATAATAGTGATGCTTTGAATACAGGCAAAAGAGATTCAAACAGAAGATCAGGCTATAACGAAAACGAATTTGACTCACTGCTCTCAAGATCAGAAAAGAGGCAATCGCTTAATATCTCAGATTCAAACCAGTCTGGAGGCAGTGGTAGTTTTTTAAATCAAGGAGACTCTAAAGGCAGCTCACTTGGTGCATCAACAAATAGAACAACATCATCAATATTGCCATCTTATGTTACTAATCAGGTGGTGAGAAGCATTAACAGGTCAATTAGCAGCGGTGAGAATGAGATACGGCTTCAGCTTAGACCTGCTGAACTTGGGCGGATATTTATGACAATCGAGACTCAAGGAGATTCGTTAAAAGTCAATATTGTTACTGAAAATCAGGCGGCAAAAGATATTTTAACAGGTCATGCAGAGGAGTTAAAATCATCTCTTAGCAACAATGGAATCAATATTGAGAGCTTTAATGTTGAGATTGGTAGTGATTTTAAGCAGTCAATGGCAAATTCAGGGCAGCAACAACAAAATGGTGAAGATTCAAGTAGTCGAGGCTTACGTGCAAACAGCTCATCGTCAGTTGGTGAATCAGAGGGCGAGGTATCACCAATTTTAGAGAATAAAGATGGTGATTACCACTTTATCGCATGATTTTAAGGTAAATTTAAAGGGGATAAAAATATGACAACAATTGACGCTACAGGTAATAGCAGCCTTTCAAAGCTTGCCAATTCATATAAAAGCAATGACGAAGAGAAAAAGAAGAGTGACGACTATTTAGGACGTGAGGCGTTTCTTAAGATGCTGGTTGCTCAACTGCAAAATCAGGACCCTTTAAATCCTATGGAGGGTAGCGACTTTTCAGCCCAGCTTGCACAGTTCTCATCTCTTGAACAGCTTATTAATGTAAATAAATCTGTTCAATCTATGGCAGATGCATTTCAAAAGAGTTCTGAAACTGATGCAACATCATTTATCGGAAAAGAGGTTACTGGAAATGCCAACTCTGTGGAGATTAGCTCTGGTGCAGCTTCAGGCGGGCAATATACACTTCCAACTACATCTGAGGTGATGATCAATATAACAAACGCAGAGGGTCATGTTGTAAAGACGATATACCCAGGTCAGCAGACAGCAGGCGATTATCAGCTTAATTGGGACGGCACAGACAACGGCGGAAAAGTTGTAGCAGATGGTTCATATACATATCAGGTGCTTGCAAACACAGGTTCAGGTTATGCTGCTCTACCAACCACAGTTACTGGTAAGGTTGATAGCGTTAGCTATCAAAATGGAAAAGCATACCTTAACATTGGTGGCGCACTTTTGAGTCCAGATTCTGTTGTTAAAGTTGGTAGCCCACAGGTAGCAGAGACAGAAAAGTCTATGACAGCTCTTGATTATCTTGGTAAAGATATATCATACTCAGGTCATGCTTTTGCTGTTGAGGGGGGGAAACTCTCTGGAAGTAATATTAAATTTGGTTTAGAGAGCCAAGAAGATGTTACTATTGAAATTTTAGACTCAAAGGGGAATGTGGTCAACAGTTTTGAGATTGGAGCAGAAAATACAGTTATTGGCAACAACGAGATAAATTGGAATGGATCCGATGCTTCAGGAAATCTTGTCTCAGATGGGATATATACCTACTCTGTTAAATCTGCATCAGGCAAAGCAAATATCGCTGAATCGGGCGATGTTACTGGAATTAAGTATATTGATGGCAAGCAGTATCTTGTAGCTGGCTCAGATGGAAATTTAGTAAGCATATCATCAGTTACAGAGATCAATTAGAGATTACAAATTTTTAGAACAATTAATATAAAGATTTAAATGTAAAAAGGAGGGTATCACTATGGCACTATCAAGTTCACTATTTACAGGCACCAGCGGATTGATAAACATGGGCAATACAATGCAGGTTATCAGTAATAATATTGCCAACTCAAATACCGTAGGATTTAAAAAAGGTACATCTGCCTTTGCTGATACACTCAGCCAGAGTATTTCAACTCAAGCAGGTGTAGGTCAGGTTGGAAGAGGTATTGGTATAGGCGAGGTTGCAAAGGTTTTTGATCAAGGCTCTTTAGAGTCAACTGGTAACACAACTGACCTTGCAATAGGTGGCGATGGTTTTTTTATTGTTAATACTGGGGCTAACAACTTATACACGCGGGCAGGTAACTTTAAGTTTGATGAGACTGGTCAGTTTGTAAATCCACAAGGTTATGTTGTGCAGGGTTGGGAGTTAGACTCTGTTACGGGTCAAGATGTTGGGGCAATTGGCGATATAGTGATGAAGAGCTTTACATCTCCTCCAGAAAAAAGTACTGAAATTACAGTTGTAGCCAATCTCGATGCCAAAGCAGATAGTAAGTCAGATGTCATGGCAAATTTCTGGGATGGCAGTATTGAGGCTACAACAAATATGGAGAATTCAAAATATAGTTATCAGACAGTTGTAAAGGTTTATGACTCCTTAGGTAGCCCACACGATGTAACTATTTACTATGATAAAAAAAGAAGTAGTGCTAATGGAGATGAATGGGAGTATATGGTTACAACTAATCCTGCAGATGACAAACGCTCTCTTGTGCAGGGAACTGAAGGGCAAGGGCTTTTAGCTAAAGGAACTATCACTTTTAGCCAAAGTAGCGGAGATATTACTGGACTTACCATGTATAGATTTGAAGGAAGAATTGGCAATCTTAATACTTACGGTGGAGAAAATAAGGAAGAGAATGTTCATTTTAAAGTTGCAAATAGCGATGTGATGACGGTAGATGGTTATGGCTTTACCCTAGAATATTCCGACACAAACCCTAATGGGTGGTCAATATCTTATGATGATACAACGCCTTTGACTCTTGTTCATCCGTTTGATGGTTCAGCAGTACCAGCAGGAATGGGAAATTATGGCATTTCTGGAGGTATTGCACTTTCCCCTCCTCTAAGAACCCCACCTGCTGTTGTAACCGCAGCTGACTTCGGAATATATATTTTACCAGGAAGTAATGAGGAAAATATAAAAATTGACTTAAATGCTGACGGAGAAGTTGATCTTGAGATTAAGTTAGATAAATCAGCAGCAACGGGTAATAAGATTACTTTTGATATAAACGCTGAAAAAGATATTCATGTTCAAGGCATTACAGGGGATAAGTATGTAGGGGAGACTGCTGATGGAAATACTACTATACAGGTAAATAACCCGATGGTAATGACCAAAGATTTCAGTGGTATTGGTATTGCATGGAATACTCAAGCTATTCCAAGTCCAAAGTGGGATTGGGGAACAATTGATCCAACAACAGGTGTTTTTACCGCAGCTACTATTACTCCACCTAATGAAGTTCCTGATACTATGGCACCTTATTATCCCGATGCAAAGCTTACAGGAGATAAAGATAAAGCAATAATAGACCTTGACGATTCAGGCGGGGATAATGATTCTGATGACATAGTTTTTACTTTTAAAGAATCTTTGTCTTTAGTAAGCGCTCCTATAAACAATAGTAGTATTGTCTTTAATATCACTGGAACAAATGCGTGGACCAACATAGAAAAAGACGAGCTTGAAGAGACAGGATACTTTGATTTTAAGACAGATTTTCTTGGTGGAGATTTTGGAACAACCGAATCTGATATTAAATTTAATATGGGAACTCAGTATGTTAATCAGACTTGGACAAAAGATGCAATGACAACTACCCAATTTGCCAAAGCATCAACTACTGTATATCAAGCTGCTGATGGTTATCCTGCTGGAAGCCTTGAGGGAGTTGATGTTGGAATAGATGGAACTATAACTGGATTATACTCAAATGGTGAGCTTATCCCGCTGTTTCGTGTTGGACTTGCAAAATTTTTGAATAACAATGGGCTTTTTAGTGTTGGAGGCAATCTATTTCGTCAAACTCGCGATAGCGGAGAGGCTATCACAAATAAACCGGGTGAAAATGGACTTGGAACTCTTAGTCCAAACTCTCTTGAGATGTCCAATGTTGATATTTCAGAGGAGTTTGTTAAAATGATAACAACTCAAAGAGGTTTTCAGGCAAACTCCAAGACAATCACAACAGTTGATGATATGCTAAATACTGTAATTGGTATGAAGAGATAAAAAATAAAAGGATAGAAGAGATTGTTTAAATTCAAGAAAAAAGATAAAGCTCTTGATACAGATAATAAGGATGCTAAAGATAAGAAAAAATCTAAAGATAAAAAGCAGCCATCTGAATCTCAAAAAGATGCAGATGGTGAGGCAACACCAGTAAAAAAATCATTTTTCAAGAGGATATTCAGTCTTAAATTTATAATTATATTTTTGCTTTTAATTCTTATTATTGGTGGTGGTGGTTTTGCGGGCTGGTTCTTTTTTCTAAAACCAAAAGATGTTGATACAGGCGAGACTACTAAAACAGAGGATAGTGCTAAATCAGAAGAGGTTGCACTTGATAAAGATGGAAAGCCCATTTTACCACCTGAGCCTGATTTTCCAGAGATTGTAGATTTAGAGCCATTTGAGAAAATAAGGTTGCAAGATGGGGAGGTGATGAACTATCTTACTATTAAAATTTCAGTTGAGCTTATAAATCCAGAGACAAGAAAAGAGATAGAGTCTAATAAAGATAAAATTAAAAAGGTAATGGAGTCTGAAGCAAAAAAGATGACATGGCTTGTATTAAGAACTCCAGAGGGCAAGCTCAACTTTAAGTATCGTTTGATTGGGGCTATAAATGGAGCTTTTCCTTCAAGCATGATAAAAAATATCTATTTTACAGCCTTTCTTTTACAGTAATGTTGCCAATGGGTGCGGGTTTTTTATAAATGAGTGAGATACTATCCCAAGACGAAGTTGACAGTCTATTAGCAGGACTTGATTCTGGTGAGGTTGAGGTTGAAAAGGAGGTTGAAGCACCTGTTGATACTGAAGGTGTTGCTATATATGATTTTTCACAGGACAAAGTTGTTCGGGCAAGGATGCCCACATTTGATGTCATTAACGAGCGTCTTGCAAGAGAGCTTAGAGCAAGTATGTCAGCCCTTCTTCAAACCAACGTAGATGTTAGTGCAAACCCGCTTGATACCCTTAAATTTTCTGAGTTTGTCAGAAGCCTTCCAGTTCCAACAAGTCTTCATGTTTTTAGAATGGAGCCTCTTAGGGGGCTTGCATTGGTTATCCTTGAGAGTCAGCTTGTCTATAACCTGATCGATACCTTTTTTGGCGGTGAAGGCTCTGGCAGGGCAAGGGTTGAGGGTAGAGATTTTACAGTAATTGAGGAGGTTGCAACAAAAAAGGTTGTTGTTGCATGTCTTAAAAATATTGAGACAGCATGGGCTCCTATTGAGCAGGTAAAAACAGCACTTGTGCGATCTGAGATGAATCCGCAGTTTGCAGCAATAGTTCTGCCTACAGACCTTGTTATTGTTACACGCTTTGAGATTGAGCTTGAGCAGATTGCTGGCAATTTGATTGTTTGTCTTCCATACTCAATGATTGAGCCATTAAGATCAAAATTGGCATCTGGTTTTCAGGCTGAGATTGAGCAGACAGATATTGCATGGCGTAAGATGTTTGAGTCTGTTATTTTAGAATCAACTATTGAGCTTAGAATTGTACTTGGATCAACTGAGATAACAGGCGAGCGTCTTTGGCTCATGCAAAAAGGGGATATTATTCAGTTGGATCATGATGCAACTGAGATGCTAACAGGATATATTGGAGACCTTCCCAAAATAAAAGGTTATGCAGGCGTAAGAAGAGGTTTTCAGGCATTTAGAGTAGAAGAGAAGTTAAAGTTAAAATATTAAAATTAAAAAGAGTATGTGTGTAAATTATGGCAGATCAAAATAGCACAAACGAGGAGATAAAAACAGCAACTACTGGTGAAGAGTCTGGAGAGCGAGAGCTATCATTCATACTTGATATTCCCCTTGAACTATCTGTTGAGCTTGGCAGAGCAAAGATGATAGTAAATGATCTGTTGCAGCTTAGTCAGGGTTCTATTGTGGAGTTGAATAAACTTGCTGGCGAGCCTCTTGAGGTCTATATTAACCGCAAATTGATTGCACGCGGTGAAGTGGTTGTTGTTAATGAAAAGTTTGGTGTGCGTCTGACTGACATCATAACACCTATGGATAGAGTTAAAAGTTTGACAAACTAATATGGAACACTCCACTGACATTTGGGCAGCATTTTTTAAAACAGGGGGCGTGCTTCTCTTTGTGATACTATTTCTTGTATCTATTTTATATCTGCTCAAACGATTTTCACACCTTAGAATTATCAACTCTCGACATGACCATATTAAGATTTTGGCACTGCACCACTTTTCGCCAAGAGAGAAGGTTGTTTTAATGGAGGTTATGGGTAAAACGCTTCTAATTGGGGTAACTTCGCAAAATATCCAAACCATTGCCACCATTAAAGATAACCAAAGTGTGAGCTACAAAGATACATTGACTGAAAAAGGAGATTTAACAAATGGGAGCTAAACTTGTCAAAATTTTGACACTCTCTCTTTTGACTCTTTTGGCTGCTGCCACTTTTATCTCACTATCGCCTGAAGTTGCCTATTCAGTAACATTTCCAATCCCATCACTGAAAATCGGTCTTGAGCCAGCAACAACACCTGAAGATGTTGCTGTTGTGCTTGAGATTGTAGCTCTTCTGACAATTCTTAGCCTTGCCCCATCTATTTTAATCTTGATGACACCATTTACCAGAATTATTGTTGTTTTTCACTTTTTAAGACAGGCAATTGGAACTCAAACAAGTCCGCCAAATCAGGTAATAGTGGGGTTGGCTCTATTTATGACCTTTTTTATAATGCGACCAGTGGGACAAGAGATTTACGACAAAGCGTTAAACCCCTATCTTGAAAATAGAATCAGCTATCAGGAGGCTTTCCATGAGGCTCAAATTCCAATAAGAAATTATCTTTTAGTCAACACGCGTGAGGCTGATATTGCTATGTTTGTAAAAGGGGCAAAGGTTGCAAAACCTGAAAATAGAGATAGTGTCTCCCTTTTAATTCTTATACCAGCTTACGTTATAAGCGAGCTTAAAACAGCCTTTATACTTGGATTTATCTTGTATGTTCCATTTTTAGTAATTGATATGGTTGTCTCTTCTGTTCTGCTTGCAATGGGTATGATGATGCTTCCGCCTGTTATGATCTCCATGCCCTTTAAGCTGATGCTCTTTGTACTTGTAGATGGCTGGAATCTTCTTATTGGCTCAATGATGAAGAGCTTTGGGATAACTTTTTAAGGGATAATAATATGACTCCAGAATTTATAATTGAGTTTGCAAAAGAGGCTATTATGATGACATTGATGATCTCTATGCCAATGCTTATGCTTGGTTTGATTGTGGGGCTTATAGTAAGCGTCTTTCAAGCTGTAACATCTATTCAAGAGATGACGCTCTCTTTTGTCCCTAAAATAATCGCTGTTTTTGCTGGACTTCTATTTTTTGCCCCTTGGATGCTTGAGACATTTACCGAATACACAAGACGCATTATTGAAAATATACCGCTCTACATAAAATGATTAAATAACCTGCCCTTTATGACGCTGATATGCCTATATTAAATCTTTACAATGTTGATGAGTTTAAGGTTTATCTGCTTGTTCTTGCAAGATTTAGCGTTGTCCTATTTATGCTCCCCATCTTTTCCACAAAAATAGTTCCGCGAGTTGTAAAAGCAGCCTTTTGCATGGTTTTATCTCTTTTGCTCTACTCTGTTGTTAATCTTGACTCTTCACTATTTCCAGAGACTGTTATTGGAACTGGACTGCTTATCTTTACTGAGCTTATGGTTGGATTGATGCTCTCTTTATGTGTAAGATTTTTTCTTGGTGCAATACAGTTTGCAGGGCAAATTATTGGGTTTCAGATGGGTTTTTCTATGGTCAATGTGATTGATCCATTAACTGGTGCAAATGTCTCTGTGCTTGAAGAGATAAGCTATTGGACTACAATTTTAGTTTTCCTCCTTTTTAATGGTCATCACATTGTAATTTTATGTATTATAGAGAGCTTTGAGCTGATTCCCCCGGGCACCTTTATTTTTCAGCAGGTTATTCTTGATAAGCTGACTGAACAGGGAACTCTTCTTTTTGTTCTTGCAATCAAAATTGGTGCTCCTGTTATTGCCTCGCTCCTATTTACCAATATTGCACTTGGTCTGACTGGTAAATTTTCACCTCAGATGAACATAATGGCTGTAGCCTTTCCGTTTCAAATACTTGTAGGACTTATGCTGTTTGGATTCTCACTTGAGATTATGAAGATGGTTACAAGAGATTATGTTAGCTCAATAAAAGCTCTATTTTTATCACTATTTTTCTGGGCTGCAGGAGGTTAATCTTATGGCTGAAGCTCCGGGTGGTGGCGAGAAGACCGAAGATGCCTCCTCGAGGAAACTTCAAAAAGCAAGAGAGCAAGGGCAGGTTGCAAAAAGTATGGAGATACCCTCTGTCTTTGTGCTGCTTGCTGGAGTTATTGCTCTTCGTGCCTTTGCATCAATGATATATAAAGACTTTCTTGCCATTCTGGATCACACCTTACGATTTGAAGGGGTTCCCTCGTTTACAGATAGTGATGTTATTAATATCTTTTTTAAATACTCAGAGATTATGTTTATGATCTTAATACCAATACTGGCTGCTGTATTTATTGCGGCTATTGCATCTACAATATTTCAGGTGGGATTTCATGTCTCTTGGGAATCTATTGAGCCTAAACTCTCAAAGATAAATCCACTTGCTGGTTTTACCCGAATATTTTCAATGCAATCTTTGTTTGAACTTGTCAAAAGCGTTCTTAAACTTGCAATTGTCTTTTTGGTTGCCTATCTTGCTGTTAAAAATGAGCTAAATAACATCATAAGGCTATATGACAACAGTATTGGCTTTATTCTTTACTACATAATGAAGCTATCGTTTAACATTGTGATAAAAGTTTTATTGGTTATGGCTATTCTTGCTATTCTTGATTATGCCTATCAAAAATGGAAATTTCTTGAAGATCAGAAGATGACCAAACAGGAGGTCAAAGATGAGTTTAAGCAGACTGAGGGCGATCCTATGGTTAAATCTAAAATTAGGCAGATTCAAGCTCAAGCTGCACGCCAAAGAATGATGGCTGATGTGCCTAAAGCTGATGTTGTTGTAACTAACCCAACACGCCTTGCTGTTGCTATAAAGTATGATGGCATGACAATGCAAGCCCCTACAGTTCTTGCTAAAGGCTCTGGAGCAGTTGCTGCTAATATACGAAGGGTTGCTGAGGAGTCTGGAGTACCTCTTGTTGAAAATAGAGAGTTGGCTCGAAACTTGTATTCAATGGTTGATATAGGTCAGACAGTTCCTGCAGAGCTCTTTCAAGCTGTGGCTGAACTTCTTGCCTATGTCTATAAACTAAAGGGGAAAAAGCTCTAATTAATCTCTGACTGGTAACTGTTAATGTCAGGTTAAGATATGTCATTTTTTTGGCGTACCCGTCAAATTCCCTTAGAGGAGGAGGGCAAAATGGCTGAAGAGACTACTGGAATTCTTCAAACTTTAAAAAAAGAGTCATCTGATATTGTAATGGTTCTTGCAATGGTCTCTATCTTAATGGCTATGATCTTGCCTCTGCCTGCAATTTTACTCGACTTTTTTCTTGCACTAAATATTACAATGGCTGTAATTGTCCTAATCACAACCATGTACACCAAAGAGCCTCTTGATTTTGCTATTTTTCCATCTCTTCTTCTTGTTCTTACGCTATTTCGCCTTGCATTAAATATTGGCACAACCCGCATGATCCTCTTGCATGGAAGCGAAGGACCTCTTGCTGCTGGTGCAATCATTATGTCGTTTGGAAATTTTGTTGTTGGTGGTAACTATGTTGTTGGACTCATAATTTTTATAATATTGGTACTTATCAACTTTATGGTTATAACCAAAGGTGCGGGGCGTATTGCAGAGGTTGCAGCTCGTTTTACACTTGATGCTATGCCGGGCAAACAGATGGCAATAGATGCTGATTTAAATGCTGGCATGATTGATGAGGCTGAGGCAAAGAGACGCAGAAAGGCAATTGCAAGAGAGTCTGAGTTTCATGGGGCTATGGACGGTGCAAGTAAATTTGTAAGTGGAGATGCAGTTGCTGGTATAATTATCACGATTATCAATATTGGAGCGGGCTTTATAATTGGGGTTCTTCAGCAGGGTATGCCTGTTATGGAGGCTCTAACCAACTACACACTTCTTACAGTTGGAGATGGTCTTGTCTCTCAGATTCCAGCACTTTTGATCTCAACTTCGGCTGGTCTTTTAGTCTCAAGAGCTGGTTCTGAAAACCGTATGGGTAAAGATTTTGTCGGACATCTTTTATCAAGTCCTACCCCTGTTTATATAGGCTCTGTAATTGTTTTTTGTTTAGGGCTTGTTCCCGGTCTTCCAGCTTTTCCTTTTATGACGCTTGCAGTTACTCTTGCTACTGGAACATGGTATTTTTTAAGAGATGCAAAACCTAAAGATGATGAGTCAGAAACCACAACCTCAGATTCAGAGACCCCAGAGGCGCCTGGCTCTCCAGACGATGTTGAGCATCTTTTAAATGTTGATACTATCGAGTTAGAGGTTGGTTATGGTCTTATTCCACTTGTTGATAAACAGCAAGATGGTATGCTGCTTGGCAGAATAAAGGCAATAAGACGACAATTTGCAACTGAAATGGGTATTATTATCCCGCCAATTCATATCAGAGATAACTTGCAGTTAAGTGCTGCCCAGTATCGTATTTTAATCAAAGGAGTTGAGGCTGCTGGAAGTGAGCTTATGATCAACCATCTGCTTGCTATGGATCCTGGTGGTGTTGCTGGTGGTATTGATGGCATTCCAACTACAGAGCCAGCATTTCATCTTCCTGCACTTTGGATACCTAAGGAGCGAGAAGATGAGGCAAAATTTTCAGGTTACACAGTTGTTGATAACTCCACAGTTGTTGCGACTCATCTTACTGAAATTATTCGTAAAAATGCATACGAGCTGCTTGGTCGTCAAGAGGTTCAGCACCTTATGGACAACATTGCAAAGTCTAACCCAAAGGCTGTTGAAGAGCTAATTCCTGCACTTATGTCTCTTGGAATGGTTCAAAAGGTTCTTCAAAATCTTTTGCGTGAGAGAATATCAATTCGTGATCTTTTAACAATCGTTGAGACACTTGCAGATTACGCCCCAATGAGCAAAGACCCTGATCTTTTGACTGAGTATGTAAGGCAGAAAATCGCAAAAGGTATGCTTGCCCCCTATATTCAGCCAAATAAGGTACTTCAAGTTATAACTATTGATCGCAACCTTGAAGAGATGCTAACTAAAAATATAAAACATACTGAACATGGTTCATATCTTGCAATTGAACCGCAGGTAGTAGAACAGATTGTTCAGTCTTTAAGTGCTGAAGTTGAAAAACAGATTGCAATGGATATTCAGCCGGTGGTCATGTGTTCTCCTGCATTACGCCGCCACTTTAGAAAACTTATTGAACATGCTCTGCCCTCAGTTTTTGTTGTATCGCATGCTGAGATTGTTGATGACATTAATCTTCAGGCAGGCGGAAAGGTGAACATTAATAAATGAACAATAACGTAAAGACATATAAAGCCCGCAGTATTCAAAAGGCTTTGGCTGACATAAAAGAGGAGCTTGGACCTGATGCGATGATTCTTGCAACAAGGCGAATCCCTAAAAGTCCACGAGACCCCTACTCAAATGATATATTTGAGGTTGAGGCAGCTCCAAAGACCCCTACCCCTAATAATAATCAACCAGAGTCAAAAATTGACGAGAGTGGCTCAAATATCAGTAGCAGAGTAACGGCTGACTCTATCTTATCCTCATTATCACACAAAAATTTATCTTCAAACCGATCTAAAAATGATGCCCTAAATAGCGGAGATTCAGCTTTAGATGCCTCTATAATTGATGAGCTTATAAATATTAAAGATTTAATATCGCTTGTTGGATTTGGTAGCGGTATGGAGTCTATTTTATCTAACCACACAGAGTCTGCTGGTATTTTAGCCTCTCTTCTTCGTGCTGGAATTTCAGAAAAGCGGGCACACCTTATTCTTCAAAGGGCATCAATGGGAATGGAGAGCGATTTGTCGCGTCATAGAGGCATTGTTCAGCCACTAAAAAAGTATGTTATACGAGAGTGCATGAAAGATATTCATACTCGCGATATATTTTCAAGAGCGATTGACTCCTCTGGTATGCCTCAAATAGCCGCCTTTGTTGGTCCAACAGGTGTTGGAAAGACAACAACAATAGCAAAACTTGCAGCAGATTTAAGCATAAAAAGACAAAAACGTGTTGGGCTAATCTCAATTGACAACTACCGTATCGGTGCATTTGAACAGCTAAAAGCCTACGCATCAATAATGGGTCTTTTGTGCATTGCAGCCTTTAATCAAGATGATTTTATTCGTGCTCTTAACAAGATGGCAAACATGGATATTGTGCTTATCGACACTGCTGGACATAGCCACTCTGACACCCAAAGAATGAAGGAGTTTTCTGAAGTTATACGAGGAGAGCATAAAATCTCTGTTCATTTGGTTTTGAGTGTAACCACAGGTTTCTTAGATATGAGGGAGGCTGTAAACTCATTTTCACGTTTAAATCCTGAGACTTATGTTTTCACAAAGATAGATGAGACAAGGCGTTGTGGTAAAATTTTTGATCAGATAAACGATTTGCAGCTTCCAGTATCTATAATTACCAATGGACAACGAGTGCCAGAAGACCTAATTATCCCTGATACCAGAGACCTTTTGAGTATCATGTTGGGATCCGAGCAGAGCGGAGCAGAAAAGGGAAAGTAATCTAAAAATAGATAATAAAGGTTTAAAGCGATACTATTTTAAGGAGATAAAAAAGTGGATCAGGCGAGCGGACTAAGAAGTATTGTAAATAACGACTCTTTTACAAAAAAAGTGCCCACCATCGCTTCTGGTGGCAGTCGGCGTGTTCCAAGGGTCATATCAGTTACCAGCGGCAAAGGTGGTGTAGGAAAAACAAATACAGTCGGCAACCTTGCAATTGCTCTTAATGCACTTGGCAAAAGGGTAGTTATTGTTGATGCTGATGTGGGGCTTGCAAATATTGATATTATATTCAACCTTCGACCAAAGTATAATATAAGCCATGTTATCAGCGGTGAGCGAACTCTTCATGAGGTTATGGTTAAAACTCACCATGGGGTAAATATTATTGCTGGTGGATCAGGGTTTGCAAATCTTACCCAACTGACTCATGGTGAGCGGTTAAATCTTCTGACTGAGTTTGAGACACTTGAGAATATGGCAGATATTATCCTGCTTGACACTGGTGCTGGCATCTCATCTAATGTCTTATATTTTAACGCTGCTGCAGATGAGTGTATTGTTATTGCAACACGAGAGCCAACCTCAATTACAGATGCATACGCATTGATGAAGGTTATGTCTCAGGAATATGGCACAAAGTATTTTAAACTACTTGTTAATGTGGTAAGTTCAAAGCAAGATGCTAAAAATGTCTATGCAACACTTGACACTGCTATTGGTCGTTTTCTTAAAAATGTGGTTTTGGAGTATTTGGGCAATATCCCATCTGATCCTAAGCTGCAAAAGGCTGTTTTAAATAGAAGTACTGTTATGGATTATGCCCCAGAGTCTCCGTCATCACGGGCATTTGAAGAGATTGCAAAAAAGATTGTAGATTCACCAATTAGGTTATCTTCAGACGGTAATATTAAATTTTTTATGAAAAAAGTTTTAGATTCAGTAAACTAAAATAGTGGTAAAGATTATTGGATAGGATAAATTGAAAAAAGATGAACTCAAACATAGTGATCCTGCATGGCGAGAGGCAAAAATTGTTGAGTATGCCTTTTTAGTCAAACAGATTGCATTAGGATTTGCCCGAAAACTCCCTTCAAGTGTGCTATTTGATGAGCTTATAAGTGCTGGCTCTTTAGGTCTTATTGATGCTGTTGATAAATTTGATCCAGATAAGCATGTAACCTTAAAGACCTATGCTCAATATAGAATCAGAGGTGCCATACTTGATGAGCTTAGAAACATGGATAGATACTCTCGATCTATCAGAAAAAAGATTCAAGAGCTTGATGCTGCCACCAAAAAAATTGAAGAAATTAAGGGAGATACCCCCACTGACCAGGAGATTGCAGCAGAGTTAGGTGTAACCATAGATGAATATAGTGATACTATTACACAGATTCATGGTGCTACGGTTCTGAGCATGGACGGCTTTCTTAAGAGCAAAAATAATGATTCATCTGAAACACGGTTTGCCTCAAGTCTAAAGACTAAAGATACGCCATATGAAGAGTTTGATAGAGAGGAGATAAAGCATCTGATTGCTGATGCCATAAGCAGACTCAACGAAAAAGAGAGGCTTATTGTCTCTTTGTATTATTATGAGGAGCTAACTCTAAAAGAGATAGGGGAGATACTAAATCTTACAGAGTCCAGAATATGCCAGATTCACACCACAATTTTAAATAAGCTAAAGTCAAGACTTAAAACTCACTTTCAAGATTGAGCCAAATATCAATTTAATTTCATAGCCCTTTTACCTATAAAAAGATTTTTAAAATGCCTGATTCTAATGATGATAGCCTGTTTTCGCAGGATGATATTGACAAACTTCTAAATGCCCAATCAATTGAGGAGGCTGAGGAGAGTATTGTCAATACAGGAGAGGGAGGAGATTCGGGCGATGATGTTATAGGTGAGCTGTCTCAAGATGATATTGATAGGCTCTTGAATGCAGCAGCATTTAGCGAAGAGCCAGAAGAGGAGCCAACCATATTAGATGCAGATGAGCCAGCAGTTGAAGAGTTAGAAGATGGCTTATCAACTCAAGATGATGATGAGGACGATGACGATGATCTTGGAGAGCTATCCCAAGATGACATAGAAAAAATGCTCAACGCCAGCACTCCCAAAGAGGCTGATAGCCCTATTGCAGAGGTTCAAAAGGATCCACCACTAACAGATAGCGATGCTTTTGATCTTATATCTCAAGATGATATTGATAAATTGATGTCAACTGACGATATAGACATCTCACCGTCAGAGAGCATCTCAGATATGGATTTAGATGATCTTGAAAGCACCATAGAAGAGCCATCTGATATATTAAATGAGCCATCTGACAAAGAGGAAATCGATCCATCTGAAGCTGTTAGTGTAGAGCAGTTTCTCATCACCCAAGATACTATAGATGGTCTTTTTGCTGCAAGCGAGCAGGAAAATTCATCAAAAGATTTCTTAGAAGATGATTTAGACTCATCTCCAGATGACCCTTTTAAGGTCAATCTATCTGAAGATGAGCCAGAGTTTGATATAGGCAGCAGTGATGAGAGCGTAGGAAATGATCTTGATAATCTGCTTGGAGATGCTGGAGATTTAGATGATCTGCTCAATGATATATCTCAAGACGATATTGATGGATTTTTACAAGATGGAGATAGCACGCCTCAAAAAGAGAGTGCTCCACCTCAAGTTGATAGTGATGATAGTGTTAGAAATGTCATATCACAAGATGATATTGACTCCTTACTTGCAGGCACAGATGAAGAGGATGAGGATATTCTTGCAGATATGGAGCAAGATGAGGATCTAAAAGCTTCTTCTGCTGCCCCAACTGTTAAGAAAGTTACGATCCCTCTGCCAGAAGATGATAATTCCCAAGTTATCCTTGAGGAGCTTGAGGAGCCAGCCACAACGCTTGCAGATGATAGCCCAGCCAAACAGATTGCCGAGCTTATTAAAGATGATGAGCCAAAAAAGCCCTCGAAAAAGCGTTTTGTGCTAAAAATCATTATGATTATATTTATATTTTTAACTCTACTAGCTGGCTCCATTGCTGGCTTATATTTTCTATTTTTTAAAGATAAGGTGGATCAACTTCTGCCATCATATATGCCAACTCCAAAAATAAGCGATACTGCTGAACCAGCTAAAACCGATAATTTAAATATGGATACAGAGCAGCCAAAAAAGGAGTTAAAACATGGCACTATAATTCTTGACAACTTTGTCGTTTTTACTAAAGATCGAGTTGATGGGGTCAACTACATCGCTGTAGATATTACAGTTGATTATTCATACTCCACAGCTTTAGATGATATAAACAGCAAACTCTCCTACTACAGAGCAGTGATTTACGAGACTATGAATAGTGCACTAAAATCAGACGAAGGGGCTAAACTTACAGAGAGTGAGCTTATTGAGATTGTTAAAAATGCGTTAAATGAGTCGTTACCAAACACTAAGGTTGATAAGGTTGTGTTTGTCAACTTTAAAACTGGATAAACTTCTATTTTAAGGAGGTGCAAAATGACAACAATAGCTGCCCATACCCATGTAATTCAGCAATCCAACCTTGCCCATGATGCAACACATAACCTTAGACCTACACAGCCTGATCCTGCTCATCTTCAAACTCAACAACTTTTACGAGAAAATATTGAACAGACAACTGTCATCTCATCAGATGCATCTTCAAAGGTCAATGTTAATACAAGAGAAAAAAGAAGATTAGAAGAGGAAAAAAGGGAGGCTGAAAAGAAAAAAAGGGCAAAAGATAAAGATAAGAAAAGGTCAAGAAAAGACCCAGATCAGCCAGGGAATATTCTTAACACAGTTGCCTGATACTAATTTATTTTTATTTCAATTTAGCAACAATTGTTTTTCAAAACTTAACAAAGTAGAATTAAGGAGCCTCTTTTTATGAGAAAAATTGTATATATTTTTACACCAATATTTTTTATAATATCAATTTTGTTCTACACTCTATTTAGTCAAAATTTATGGTCTTCTCAGCCTTCTGAGCCATCTTCTAAAACAAACTCTCACTATCAACTCTCACAATTTATCTCACCTGAAACATGCGGCGGCTGCCATAGCGAGATATACTCCCAATGGCAAGGCTCAATGCACAATCTTGCCCATAAAGATATAATCTATAACGAGGTTGCAAGAGCCTCTTTAGTTGGTCTTACAAACAAAGATGAGATAGCAGAGGCAGAGCATTGCCAGACATGCCACACACCAATTGGCTACATAACTGGTTATCCGCTTAAAACATCTGATGATATTGCAAAAGTGGCTGATATTGCAAAAGAGGGGATTTCGTGCGATTACTGCCACTCAATCACTGGTGCATACGCTGTTTATAATGCACAGTTTAAATATGCTCCAGGAAATGGAGAGGATGATCCCGGAGTCAAAAGAGGACCACGAAAAGATGCAGAGCCAGATTTCCATCTGGCTGAGTTTTCAGATTTTCATACAAAATCAGAGCTTTGCGGAACATGCCACGATGTTAAACACATTACATTTGGAACATGGCTTGAGACAACATATCAAGAGTGGAAAAGTAGTCCATACAGCAAACAGGGTGTTCAGTGTCAAGATTGCCACATGTATCAAAGATTGGGCAATCCAGCCACAGGCTCAACAGAGCGAGCTAAAAACAGCGGATCAGCAGCTGATGGTGCAAAAGAGCGAGATCACATATTTACCCACTATTTTGTGGGGGCAAATATGGCAATCCCAACAAAAGAGGGCAATAAAGCTCTTTTACAAATGGCTGAGGAGCGTCTTAAAAACACAGTTGATATTAAGATAGAGCCTAAATCTGAAGGCAATAGCATTGTTGTTAGAATAAAAAATATCGGTGCTGGGCATGAAGTTCCAACTGGTCTATCTAATATCCGTCAGGTGTGGTTAAAACTTATAGCAAAAGATAGCAAAGGCAAAATCATATATACAACAGGTTTACCTGATGATAATGGAAATCTGCCAAATAATACAGTTATCTATACAACCATTTTTGGAGATGGTAAGGGCAATCCTGTTGATAATTTAGCAAAGGCAAAAGAGATCATAAGCAATAAAAGGCTCAAACCTATGCAAGAGCAGATTGAAAAGATCGATATTGGAAAGTTTGAGGGCAAAATTACAGTAGAGGCTTCAATTTTATATAGAGGAGTTCCACAAAATTTAGCTAATAGTTTAAAGGCTTTAAAAAATATGGATATTCCTGTTGTTGTGATGAAAGATGTTAAAAGTTCTGTTGAAAGGTAATTTACTTTTTTTGTATTTTAAAGAATTTAACCGCAAAAAAATTGTTGAGATGAGATGATCAAACTACTCTCCATTGAATTTTGGATTGCTGGACAGCTCTTTATTGATCTTGTTCTGATTATACTTATATGGCACTTTAGCAGAAAGTTGAGGCGGACAGAGATTGAGCTGCAAAGCGTTATCAGGATTGATGAGGTTACAGAGTTGAGTGAATCTATCTATCAAGAGGTGGTTGAGAGAATAGACAGGCTTATTAGTAATATGGGGGAGAGGGCTGCTGTTGAGATGGTTGATCGTGCTGCAAAGGATATTATTGATCTGCTTGATCCAATGGTAAAAGATTCAGAGGTTGTAGCATCATCGTTTGAGCGTCAGATAAAGGAGAAGCAGCGTCTTATCAAAAATCTAAATGACACACTTGATTCAAGAATTATCAGCATAAATCTTTTGCTATCAAGGGCAGAGGTGATATTAAACTCAAATGATAGATCAATCTATAAAAACCAAACAGCCCCAAACAGAAGCCAAAACGAGCGTGATTATGGCTCTATAAATTCTGGACAGCGAGGCTCTCGACCAACTTTTGATCTTAATGAAGATAGTTGGTCTTTAAAAGAGGATTTAACCCAAGCCAGCAAAGAGGAGAATAAAGCAGAGCAGCAAAAAAAGATACTGCATCTATATCAAAAGGGTTTTGATATAGATGCTATTGCATCTAAGCTATCAATGCCAAGGGGTGAGGTTCAGCTAATTATAAGCCTTAAAGAGAAATTTATTAAAATGGAGAGATAGCTTTTTTAAAATATGGATAAAACAGCATTGATAAAAAGTATGCTCTCTTTGCCAGACTTAAAGCTGCTAAAGTCAGATATTAAAACAAAGGTTGCAGAGCAGGGAAAGCCAAATATTTTAAAGGTAATTCCAGAAAAAATTGCACCAGAAAATCTATCTCAAACTCCACAAAAAACAGCACCACAAAAGCCAGCAGATTTGAAGTTAAAAGAGTTAGCAGTCCAATTTTTTGCAAAAAATAGCCCGTTTGAAGGTTTTGCCAAACTTGCAGATACTCTATTTCCAAACTCTACTTTTTCCAATCCAACTAAACAAAATGCCAATCAAGATAGCTCTTTATCTTCTAATCTTAAAAATAATAATCTTAATTCTGAGCTTACAAATACTAACCTTACAGAAACCTCCACAATTTTGGATAGTAAAGCAGATATAAAAACAGCTATAAAAAATCTGTTGCTCTTAGTTTCGCTCAAATCAGAAAAGGTTGAGATAAATTTTTTGCCTAAATTAATTGAAAAAAGCGGTATGTTGATGGAGAGAAAACTTGCTGATATTGCTCAAAATATCTCTTTATCTGATCCTAAATCTACTTTAGATCAAAAAAACGATCAGACAAAATCTCTGCTCAATTTTGCTGCCAATTTTGTTAAAGATGATATTAAAGGTGCTATATTAAATTTTATAGCAGAATCAACCTCTAAAGAGTCATTTTCATCAGAATCTTTGCAAGATATTAAGGTATTTCAGGAGTTTATCCAGAATTTGGAAAATGTTCAAATTTTAAACAGCCATATCTCAGAGTCTGGAAAATATATAATTCCATTGCCAATGTTTGCTTCAGATATGTTTAGCTTTGGTCAGCTTTTGATTGATCTTGGTCAAAAAGATAAAGATGATGATAACCCATCTTCTAAAGAAAACTCGCTTCTTAAAGTATCGCTCTTGTTAGATATGACAAATCTTGGACCTATTCGGGCAGATTTTTCAATCCTAAAAGATAACATCACAGGCGGATTTCAGGTTAATAGCGAGGAGATTGCAGATTTTTTTAACCTCATGCTGCCAGAGTTAAAAGAGCGTCTGCTGGCTCATGGCTACAATGTTCACAAGATAGAGTGCAGGGTTGTTGAGCCAGAAAAGTTAGCTGAAAAATCACTTATAAATGAGATTATAAAATCAGAAGATCACAATTTTAGTGTTATTATATGAGCAAACACTTAACTATTTTGACAGGATTTTTGGGGCTATTGATTGGAGCCTTTATCTATTTGACTGACCGATCACCTGAATCAACCTATTTTGTATCACGCCATTTATACTCTGTTGGGGAGGCTCTGCACACCACTCTTCCTGACTGTTTTGGAATATTTGATAAAAATATGCCCTCGTTTCTTCACACATTCTCTTTTACTCTGATTACAGGTTATTTTATTGGAGAGTCTAAGGGTGGCTCTCTATTTGCTGCAACTCTTTGGTTTGCTATAAATTGTCTATTTGAGTTGGGACAATATTTTGATAAATTTGCTACACAACTTATACCAGATTGGTTAAATAGATTTAGCGTTTTAGAGGCTTTAGATGGCTATTTTATTGCTGGCACCTTTGATTTTTTGGATATAGTTGCAATTTTTTTGGGTGCTTTGGTTGGATATTTAATATTAAATTATAAAAAATAATAACAAACATTTTTAAGGATTATATTTTATGAATCAAGCAGATGATAGATTTAGTAAAAAAAGAGAAGATGGCAGCAGAGGCTTTATAAAAATTATAGGTGTTCTATTTTCCATAGTTGCTGGACTTATTACAATAGTTGCCACAAGCGGAGATAGTGGAGATAGCACAGCAACACCAGAGACTCCGCCGGCAGGCATTGCGATAATTACACCTAACAACAACCAGATGTTTCTTGAAGGCGACTCTATCGCATTTGTCAGCAAGATATCTGATGCTGTGGCAACTGAAACCTATACATATACTTGGAACTCAAGTTTAGATGGAGCTGTTGGAACTACAGCCAATTTTAACTCAGCAACCTTAACTACTGGAACACACAAAATCACAGTTACCCTTTCAGACGCTAAAGGCAACACTGTTGATGCTGATTCTATAACCGTTAAAGTTGGAGATTCTTCAGCATCTGCTACTCCGCCTGATGTAACTATAACAACAGCCCCCGCGGGTGACTTAACATTTAACATAGGAGAGAACATAACTTTTACAGGCAGTGCAAAAGACTATAAAGGCGTTGATATTGGTAGTTCATCTCTTTTATGGAGTTCAGACATTGACGGTGCTATGGGAACAGGAACAACTATAACCAGCAACATTC
>JADFZO010000024.1 GCA_015232465.1 Desulfamplus sp. | reverse complement strand
ACCACATCAGTTTTAGGAACAAACGGAGACGGCGGCAATATAAGCATAAATGAAAATAGAGACCCTGCCTATATTCTTGCTATGCAAAACGGTTTTATTCAGGCAAACACTGCGGCACAAGATGCCAAAGGCGGAAGAATTAGAGTTAATGTTGATAGCCTGATAAAAGAGAGCAATGCAACCCTTGAAATTGGCGGAGATGAGATTCAGGAGTTTAAAGCAGGTAGCAAAAGAAATATCATTCAAGCAGCAGACCCATCAAAGAACCCGCAAGATATTCAAACCCCTACTGTATCGCTTGATCTTGGTGGCGCAATTATAAATCCAGCCTCTAAATTTTCTGAGCCTGTAAAAATGGCTGAAAACTACTGTCAGCTCATTGGAACAAAAAGGGCAAGCTCTTTGACTCAAGGGGGAAGGGGTGGAGTGCCAGAAGATATTCATAAACCAGCATCAATATCTTTTGGTGGAAAGAGGCTTGATGAGTTGCTGGAGTGTGAGGCGAATCGGTGAAATTAGTGTAATCAGGTTAATCAGTGATTCAGACACCATCAAAAAATTATAAATTTTATTACATCAAAGAGAATCAAGGAGAAGCAAGGAGAATAAAATGAAACCAAAAACTATATATACAATCATCGTATTATTAGCAATTACCCTATCAATCATGGCACAATACATATTGCCCGCACTTGTTCATGCTTCGGACAACAGCAGAGTAAAAGCAAAAATTGGCGTACAAATATCAGGAGAGCGTATAATCAGGGCAAAATCAAAGCAGCGACTCAACGCAGGCGATGCTGTTAGGCTCTATGTCCATTCAGAGACAAGTTGTTATCTCTATATTATACATACTGATGGAAATAATGTGAGTCTGCTTAATATCACAGAGCAGAAAATCCAGAGTTCAACTCTTATTTTGCCATCTGCCCAGTCATTTTATGAGATAGATGGCAAAAGCAGTATGGAGAGGTTTACTATTATCTGCTCCCCTGAGAAAATAGGGGAGATTTCAAGCATGGAGAGTAAAACTCTAACCCAAGAAGAGTGGTCAAATCTTGAGCATACCCTTCAGAAAAAAAGTGCAATATTAAATGATGAAGAGCAGGAGGACTCTTTTTCAATTAGCGGAAACGTGGCTTCAATTGCTGGTAATGTTAGAGGGATTGATGGGAGTAGCAGCAGCATCAAAAGCTCTTCAGGTATTAATGACGATCCCTTTTTAAAAGAGCTCCAGATTTTTTCTGGAAATGGTCTTGTTATCAAAACCTATGAATTTCAGATTAAAAAATAAAAAATATCTGACCATGCCAATATTACGAAACAAAAAGCAGAGAAACGCAATAGGGCTTGTTTTCACAGCCTTGATGGTTGGGATATTTATAATTTTCAATGTTTTTATGAACAACACTGGAGGCTCATGCAGCTATTTTGATTTTAAGGTTTTGGATATTTTCTATAAATTTGCTGTCAGATATGGCTTTGGTCCTGAGGCATCATTTTCTCCCGGGATTGTCTATCTTAATATCACAGATGAGACCTATAACTTTTTTGATAAAAACTATCTTGATAGAAAAGATATGGCGACTCTTAACAACGCTTTAGAGCAGATGGATACAGAGGCAGTTATCTATGATATTATATTTGCACGAAGAAGCAGCGAAGATTCTGATCGTGAATTTAGCCAATCAATAGAGAGTTTAGGTAATGTCTATATGCCCACAGCTCTTGTTCTATCTGATAAGCCATATAAATTTAAATGGAAAGATGATGTTGCACATGAACGCCTTAGATATGATTATCTTGGCAATCCAAATGAGATAGAGATTAACAGTAAAACTTGGTTTAGTCTTTTGTTGGGTGATAGCAAAAATAGCCCTAAACCTTTTTATGCTGTTAAAGCTCTAACACAAAATAGCTCTTTTGCCATCAGTGCAAAAGGCTCTGGCGATATAAGTGCTAAAGCTGATGCTGATGGTATTTATCGCCATATCACTATGTTGGTAAAAATTGACGATAAATATCTACCAACTCTTAGCCTTGCCGTTTTTTTAGATTGGGCTGGTATATCATTAGATGATGTAAAGGTGGAATGGGGCAAAAAGATAACCATTCCTGCTGCAAAAGATAATCAGCTATCAGAAGGAAATTTACTGAATAAAGATGTAATAATCCCGATTGACAATCAAGGCAGAACATTTATCCCGTTTGTTAATGTTATTGGAAAAGATTTTAACTACATGTCGGTTAATAAATTTCTTACCAATTTTCAAGATGAAGATTTAAGGGGCAATCTGCTTGAACTGTTTGAAGGTAAATTTATTTTTATTGCAGATATTGCAATAGGAACATCTGATCTTGGCTATACTCCTCTTCAAAATGATGCCCCTTTAGTTGTAACACATGCCTCACTTCTAAATGCCATGCTTACCAACACCTTTTACGTAGAGTGGGAATTGGGTAAAACCATACTGCTGATATGCCTGCTTATGATATTTATGGCAACTATCTCGCTTTTACGCTCTTCATGGTTGCTTTATATAAGTGGTGCTCTGGTTGTGATTGCTATACCACTATTCACATGGTTTGAATTTATCTCTTTTAGCCTTTTCCCTGTGGTAACAGTTATGTCCACTCTTTTAGTTCTATTCTTAGCATTAATAACGACTCTTGAAGCATCAGGTTCAAAGGAGCGAGCCTTTATTCGTAATACATTTGCAAGGTATGTCCCTGAAAAGGTGGTTCATACACTTCTTGCCCAACCAGAGATGGTAAGTTTGAGTGGAGAAGAGAGGGTTGTTACGGTTCTTTTTTCAGATATTGCCGATTTTACAACCATATCTGAATCGCTCTCTCCTGGTGAGCTTGTGCATCTTTTAAACGAATATTTTACAGAGATGTCAGATATAATTATGAATAACGGTGGGATAATTGATAAATTTCAGGGAGATTCAATTATGGCTGAGTTTGGCGTGCCAATTCCTATGAATGATCATGCAGACAAAGCAGTAACGGCTGCTTTAGAGATGCTTGAGAGATTATCAGAATTAAGGGAAATCTGGAAAAATAAAGGTCAACAACACCTAATTTATTGCCGAATTGGAATCAATACAAACAACATGATAGTAGGAAATATTGGGTCAAAAAAGGTGTTTGATTATACAGTTATCGGTGATGCAGTCAATCTTGCATCAAGGCTTGAAGGGGCAAACAAACATTATGGTACTTCTCTTATGATTTCTGAATTTACTCATGCTCAGTTGACACAGGGCAGATTTAAAACACGTATTTTAGATTATGTGAAGGTAAAAGGTAAAAGTGAGCCTGTGCGTGTATATGAGGTATATGCAAGGGTTGTTGGAAATACTCAAAATTGTGAAAATAGAAGCAGTGAAGATAATTACTATATAACCTACCATAAAGGCTTTGAGGCGTATCTTAACCAAAGATTTAGTAAGGCAATAGAGCTATTTAGCCTTTCACTTAGTTTAAAACCAAACGACAAAGCATCAATTATAATGTTAGAGAGAATTAATAATCTCCTTAACTCTAAATTGTTGCAAAATGGCTGGAACGGCTCTGTCTCATTATGAGATAAATAGTATTAAAAATTTAAGGAGATTAAATATATTATATGGCTTCAGCTTTATCAGCAGCAGTAGTTGAAGATTTTGAAAAGATGCCGTTTCATGAGTTTGCCGAAAGGGCTTATCTTAACTACTCAATGTATGTAATTCTTGATCGTGCTCTGCCTCACATTGGCGATGGATTAAAGCCCGTTCAACGGAGGATTGTATATGCCATGAGCCAGCTTGGGCTTTCTGCATCTGCAAAATATAAAAAATCTGCCAGAACTGTTGGCGATGTTTTGGGCAAATTTCACCCTCACGGCGATAGTGCCTGTTACGAGGCAATGGTTCTGCTTGCACAGCCATTTTCTTGTCGTTATACGTTACTTGATGGTCAAGGCAACTGGGGGGCACCTGATGATCCAAAATCTTTTGCTGCAATGAGATACACTGAATCAAGGCTCTCTAAGTATGCTGAACTGCTCTTGTCTGAATTAAATCTTGGGGCAACTGAATGGATTCCAAACTTTGATGGCACTTTAAAAGAGCCAACTATTTTACCAGCCCGCCTTCCAAATCTGTTGTTAAACGGCACAACTGGTATTGCGGTTGGCATGGCAACTGATATTCCGCCTCACAATTTGGTTGAGGTTGCAAATGGCTGCATCTATCTGTTAGATAATCCTGATGCAGATATTTTAGCCATAATGGAGTTTATAAAAGCTCCTGATTACCCTACTGATGCTGAAATTATAACGCCTCAAAGTGAGATAAAAGAGATGTATTTAACAGGCAGCGGCAGGATAAAGATGCGGGCTAAATACCATGTTGAAGATGGCGAAATTGTTGTAACTGCCCTACCCTACCACGCATCTGGTGAAAAGATAATTGAGCAGATTGCAGCTCAGATGGAGGCAAAAAAACTTCCTATGGTTGTTGATCTGCGTGATGAGTCTGATCACCAAAACCCTACCCGTATTGTTATTGTTCAAAAATCTGTCAAATCTAAACAAAATCTTGAGACTGAATCTCTTATGGATCACCTATTTGCAACTACTGACCTTGAGCGATCCTATCGCGTCAACATGAACATGATCGGTATAAACGGCAAACCAGAGGTGAAAAACCTTTTAACAATCTTAAAAGAGTGGATAGATTTTAGAGTTCTCACAGTAACAAAACGGCTCAAACATAGATTAAATCAGGTGTTAGAGCGTGTTCACATACTTGATGGGCTTTTGGTAGCTTTTCTTAATATTGATGAGGTTATTGAGATAATCAGAGGTTCTGATGAGCCAAAATTGGAGCTTATCCAAAAATTTGGTTTAAGTGAGATGCAAGCTGATGCCATACTTGAGATAAAACTTCGACATCTTGCAAAACTTGAAGAGATCAAAATACGAACAGAGCGAGATGAGCTTGAAAAAGAGAAGCTATCTATCGAAAAATCGCTATCATCTCCAAATCATCTTCATAACCTTATTAAAAAGGAGATTCGTCAAGATATTAAGACTCATGGCGATGAGAGACGCTCCCCAATAAAAGAGCGAAAAGAGGCTGAAGCATTCTCAAAAGAGGATATTATCACTCTTGAGCCTTTGACCATAATTTTATCCCAAAATGGGTGGATTAGATCAGCAAAGGGGCACGATTTTGATCCTCAAAAGGTTAAATTTAAATCTGGTGATGAGCTTCTTATTGCTGCTAACACTATGAGCAATCGTCAGGCAATATTTCTTGACTCTGAAGGCAGAAGCTACTCTATTGCATCTCACACATTTCCGTCAGCTCGCGGAATGGGCGAACCATTAAGCGGTCGGCTTATTATCAAGCCTGAAGCTACTATAAAATTTATGATAGCAAGCGAAGATGACAATAGCCTTATTCTGCTTGCCTCTGATATTGGTTTTGGTTTTGTTACTCAAATCTCAAACCTCTATTCAAAGGTAAAAAATGGGAAAGCTATTATCAATCTTACTGAAAATGGGTCGCTATTGCCTCCGCAATATATTGATAATGAAAAGAGCGATCTTATTATTGCTATTACTACAACTGGCAGGTGCATAATATTTCCAGTAAGTCAGATGCCAATATTGGACAAGGGCAAAGGAAATAAGATAATTGGCATTCCATTTGAGGAGCTGACAAAACCAGACGGAGAGAGGATCAAAGTTTTGAAGGTGTTGCCTTATGGTGCATCAATTGCTATACATACAGCAAAGCATCTCTTAAAACTTAACCCATCAAATCAGCAAAATTATCATGGCAGACGGGGATATAGAGGTAGGAAATTACCTCGAGGATACCATAATGTGAACCATGTTGAGATCATAAAAGAGTCAGATTCATAACCTCCTACCCTACCCCTAATCTTTGTTCTTTTATACATCTATTGATTAAGGTTATTGAAGGTAATTAGAAGGTGAAAATATGAAAAAAATTTTTGAAAACTATTTTATCTTTACGATTATCTTATTAATGATAGCATCGCTTATAGCTATTACTATCCATGTTAAAAGAAGAGCACAATTAGCCAGACAAGAGGCTGAGAGTATCTATAAACAGGCTTTAACCAAGATAGTTCGAGCTGGCAAAATACGTATGATCACTGAAAATAGTGCAAATTCATACTACATCTACCGAGATCAACCAATGGGTTTTGAGTATGAGTTGGCAAATGAGTTCGCCACTTTTCTTCAAGTTGATTTAGAGGTGATAACACCGGGCACAGATAACATCTTCTCCTATCTTGATATGGATAGGGGTGATTTTATCGCTGCTGGCATTACAATCACAGAAAAAAGAGAAAAAGAGATGCTATTTACCCAGCCATACATGGATGTTGAACAAAAATTTATTTACCATAAGAGTAAATTGCCAATTCAAAACATTAAAGAGATTGCAGGAAGAGCTATTCACGTTAGCAAAAATAGCACCTATTATGAGCGTTTAATAGAGCTTAAAAGTGGGGGCATTGATATTAATGTTGTGCTTTATGATGATCTATCTACTGAAGAGCTACTTCGCATGGTATCAGATAATGAGGACGATATTAGCTACACAATCGCAGATTCTCACATTGCAAGGCTTAATCGCCGTTATTATCCTGATATCTGCATTGGAATATCTATTCAAGATAAAGAGCACGTTGCTTGGGCAGTTCGTCAGGGCAATATAGCTCTATCTAATAAGATGGTGCAATTCTTTGATATTATTAAACATAATGGAATTTTTAATAGAATATATGAAAAATACTATGGACACCTTGTAACGCAATTTGACTACTCAGATTTAAAGGCATTTCACAACGACATTGAAAAGAGGCTGCCTAAATATCAAAAGACGATTATTAAAGAGTCAGAACGACATGGCTTTGATTGGAGGCTTGTTGCTGCTTTAATCTATCAAGAGTCCCGTTTTGAGCCTAAAGCTCGAAGTGAAACAGGCGTAAGGGGACTTATGCAGGTTACAGAAAGGGTTGCAAAAGAAATGGGGATAACCAACAGGCAAAATATTGCTCAAAATATAAGGGCTGGCATTGGTTACTTGAGCCTTCTTTACAATAAATTTAACGATGTGCACGACTCAACAGATAGAATTAAATTTGCACTTGCAAGTTATAATGTAGGTTATGGGCATGTTCTTGATGCTCAAGAGATAGCAGCAATTCAAGGGCTTGATCCAAATGTATGGGATTCGATTAGCTATACCCTACCCCTTTTGAGCAGACCTAAATATTACTCAAAAACAAAATATGGTTATGCTCGCGGAGATGAGCCAATACGATATATTAAAAAAATTTTTGCCTACTACGATATTTTAAAGCAAAAAGCGACCAGTTCGAGCTAATATAATTTAGCTTTTAACTCATCTTTAAATAGTCTAAAACTTTGTTATATGGGGAGTGGAGATGAAAATATTGATTGTAGCATCTGAGATGGACGGAATTATAAAAACAGGCGGGCTTGCTGATTTTACGGCAGCACTCCCAAGGGCACTTGCAGATAGAGGGCATGATGTTAGGGTTATTCTTCCTAAATATAAAAACAGCATATTGCCCAAACTTGTCAAATCAGAGTCTCTCTATTTTAATCTTAACTACTCGAGTCGCTACGCATCTCTTGTCCATTATGCAGATATTGATGGAATAGAGTTAAGGCTCATTGAATATCACGACTTTTTTAGCCGTGATGGCATATATGATGATGGTGCTTATCCATATCAAGATAATGCGCTTCGTTTTTCATTTTTTTGTAAAGCTGCATTAGAGCAGTTGTTATACGAAAAATGGATACCAGATATTATCCACTGCAATGATTGGCAGACAGCTATTTTGCCCTACTATCTTAAAGAGCACTACCCATACCACCCTACCCTACGCCCAGAGTTTAAAAACACCAAAACTCTTTTAACTATCCACAATGGGGAGTATCAGGGGATAACAGATGCAAAATGGATTGATGCTATTGGCATCTTGCCGATACGTTTTACTAGCGAATTGATGGAGGAGTATGGAGCTTTAAACCTATTAAAGTGCGGTATAATGTACGCTGATGCCATAAATGCTGTAAGTCATGGCTACTATCTTGAGCTTCTTGAGCCTCAAACATCTCACAAAAATTTGTGGCTATACCTAAGGAAAAGAGAACAAAATTTTACAGGAATCCTAAATGGTTGCGATTACAAGCTGTGGAATCCAAAAACTGATAAATATCTTAACCACCATTTTTCTATAAAAAATATGGCTGGAAAATCTCTTTGTAAGTCTGATCTTCAAGCTAAAATGGGGCTGCCTTTAGAGAGCAACGCTCCTCTATTTGGTCTTGTTAGCAGATTAACTTCTCAAAAGGGGTTTGACTATCTGCTTCCAGCACTTGAGAGGCTGCTTTATGAAGATGCACCTATTCAGATTGTGATGGTTGGCTCAGGTGAGCACCGTTACAGCTTGTGGATTCACCATCTCCAAAAGCATTATCCACATAAAATGAGCTTTATTAACGGCTATGACAATGGTTTAGCACATTTAATTGAGGCAGGGTCAGATTTTTTTATGATGCCCTCTCTGTTTGAGCCTTGCGGATTAAATCAGCTCTATAGCCTTGCTTATGGCACGATTCCGATTATAAGGCAGACTGGAGGCTTACAAGATACTGTTTTAGGACTCTCCTATGATTACGACAATTCTAATATTGCAACTGGTATAAGTTTTGGTTACCCAGATACCCACAACTGCTATGAGGCATTAATAAGGGCGATCAAACTCTATTTGGATCATAAATCTATATTTCTTCAGATGCAGATGCGTGCAATGGAGCAAAAATTTACATGGGAAGAGAGTGCAAAGCAGTATGAGATTTTATATTCTCAACTCTGATGTTTTGTATTAAAAAGGGTGGTGTTACAGAGTTGTCTTTCTAAGAAAATGCTTTACAAAATAGAGGCTCATAGCTATCTTTTATCTTGTTTTTTAAATTTACGCTGTAAAAAGGTGAAAAATGTCCAATAATATCATTAAAAACAGAATCAAAAGCTCAAAAATAACAGGGGTGGGATCAGCTCTAATTGATCTTTTAATACATGAAACTGACGATTTTCTTTTAGAGATTGACAAGCAAAAAGGTGGAATGACCCTTGTAGATGACTCCTATATTGTCGATATTTTAAGAAAAATCTCTGATAGAGATAGCAATAACAAGCTGATTGTTGTGCCGGGTGGTGCTGTCTGCAATACAATTATTGGTATTGGAAAACTTGGAGGTAGAGCTGGTTTTGTTGGAAAACGTGGCAATGATTATTACGGCAATTTTCATGAGGAAAATCTTAAAAAATCAAATGTTGAGACAATCTTTGAGACATCGTTGACACCAACTGGCAAAGTGCTATCAATAATCACGCCAGATGCTCAACGATCAATGTTTACCTATCTTGGAGCTTCAACAGAATTAAAACCAGAGTCAATCACACCTGATATGTTTAAAGATTGTGGAATTGCCATTATGGAGGGGTATCTTCTATTTAATCGTGATCTTATGATGGCATGTTTAAAAAGTGCAAAAAAAGCTGGTGCTCTTATTGCCCTTGATTTGGCAAGTTTTGATGTGGTTCAGGCATCAAAGGGGATACTAAGTGAGATTGTAAGAGAGTATGTCGATATTTTATTTGCAAATGAGGACGAAGCTTATGAATACACAGGCTTTTTAGATGAATCAAAGGCGATTGATGCTCTATCTAAAGATGTTATGGTGGCAGTTTTAAAAATTGGTTCTAAAGGGAGTTACATAGCCTACAAAGATGAGCCTCAATCGAAATCGCAAATAGTGCGTATTCATGCCAAAACTGGTAAAGAGGCTAAAGATACTACTGGTGCTGGTGATCTATGGGCTGCTGGCTTTCTTTATGGCATTGCAAATAGCTACTCCATAGAAAAAAGTGGTGAAATTGCATCAGCTTGCGGTTATGAGGTGTGTCAGGTAATAGGTGCCCAAATACCAGACCATGGCTGGAAACGTATTTGTAGCCTACTTTAGATGACTACTTGAAATGGTGAGGTAAAATTTATGAAATCAAAATATTATACTATCAACTCTCAATTTATAACAATCTTGCTTTTTATTGTAATCCTTTTTGCGATGAACAACATTACTGGGTGTGCCTCAAAGTCTCCAAAACCTATTAAAAACATATCTGATGCAGAGATGGCGATTAAAATGGCAATAGAAAACAGTGCTACTCTCAACGCCCCTTTAGATGTTAGAATTGCAGAAGAAAAACTTACAAAAGCTAAAGAGGCTGCCCAAAAAGAGGATTTTATCTTGGCACAACGTTTAGCTGACGAGGCTGCCATAGATGCAAAGGTTGCTGAAGTAAAATCTCAGACTAAAAAGATTAAAAGGATAGAAAAAGATTTGCGTGATAGCATCGACACTCTACAAAATGAGGTTAATAGAAATCAGCAGAGGTATTAAAAACAGATACATTTACAAAGACAGTTATAAGTTATAAGGAAAAAATTGGTATGAAATATAAAGCAAATCATTATAAAATATCTATATTAATTGCTCTTACTGCAACTTTTTTAATAAATAGCTGTACATCTGGTCCAGTTCAAAATAAGGCTCTTGAGAGAGCGAGGGCAGCATACCAAAACGCAGAGACAACAAAAGGGGTTGCTTCTAACGCTCCAGTTGCCCTATATGATGCAAAACAGACATTAGATAGAGCAGAAAAAGCAGCAAAAACCTACAACACAAAAGAGATGGAGCATCTTGCATATATTGCTGAAAAAAAGGCTGAACTTGCTATTTTACTATCTGAATCTAAAGCCTCTGAAATAGCAATTGAAGAGCTTAGCATAAGTAAAGATAAGATTTTGATAAAGGCAAGAGAGCAAGAATCTGAGGCTGCTCGGGCTATTGCTGAACAAAAGGCTCGTGAGGCGGAGCAAAAAGCTCACGAAGCAGAGCTTGCAAAACAGCACTCTGAAGAGATGATGCGGGCTGCTGAAAAGTCAAGGCTTGAGGCTGAGGCTGCACTTGCTGAAAAATTGCAGCTTGAAAAAGAGCTTGCAGAGCTTCACGCAGAGATGACAGATAGAGGTGCTGTAGTAACTCTTGGGAACATTTTATTTGAGGTTAATAAATCACGGCTTTTGGAAGGCGGGCTTTTGATAGTTGATAAGTTGGCATTTTTTTTGCAAAAATACCCCAAAAGGCAGCTTTTGATTGAGGGGCACACAGATAGTAGAGGCAGTAACAACTATAATCTTGGACTTTCAAATCAGCGAGCCATTGCTGTATTTTCAGCATTGATGGAGAGTGGTATTGACAGCGAGCGAATGATCACAAAGGGGTATGGAGAAGAGTATCCAATTGCTGGCAATGACACAGAGGCTGGAAGACAGCAAAACCGTAGAGTTGAGGTTATTATTCTTGATGAGGGTGTAAGCCCTGAACAGAAATTACGAAGATAACCACCAATTGTCATTTAGAAATGTGCCACAAACAGGAACATTGACATTAACCAACATAACTATTATTTTTGTTTGCTTTTTGCATTAGATAACCATTTTAGTTCTTTGTCTGTTTAGTTTAGTTAAATAAATTTTATGAGGAGTTTATAAGTTATGAACCAAACTGCTAAAATTTTTGTATGTTATCTGCTTTTTTTTATGTTTGCAGCACTACCAGCTTTTAGTGCTGATACAACACCAGAGCAGAACAAACAGGGTGATTTAAAGTCACCCGCTGTATTTTTTCCTGAACCTGTTTATCAGTTTACATCTTCAGTTGAAGGTGAAGATATTTTACACGATTTTGTTATTATGAATAAAGGTACAGATATCCTTAAAGTTGAAAAGGTAAAAACTGGTTGAGGGTGCTCTACTGTCTCTTATTCAAGAGAAATCTCTCCAGGTGGAGAGGGCAAAATATCAATAAAGGTAAACACAAGAGGTTATGGCGGACGCAAGCTCCATCAGAGCATTACTGTTCTGACAAATGACAACACAAAGCCATCATCTACACTAACTGTATCAGGCGATGTAGAAAAATTTGTAACTATAACTCCCCCTGTTATCCGTTTTAATGGCAAAGTGGGGGAGGAGTTAAAATCTGTAGTAAATGTTGTGCCTGAGGCAAAGTTTCCATTTGAAGTTCTAAAAATTCGTGCTCAAGAGGGTAAAAATATAAAATATGAACTCAAAGAGGATAAATCAGATGCAGCTAAAAAGAGCTACTCAATTACAGTTGAAAATCTAAAAAAAGAGCCAGGATTTTACTATGATGTTATAATTTTAGAGACAGACAGCAAAATTCAGCCTGAAATAAAGATAAATGTGATGGCAAGATTGATTGATCCAAATACTCAAGCCAATCCCCCACTACAAGGGCTAACGCCAACTCCTTTAAATAATGGGGCACAGATACCATTTCCAGTTCAAAGCAGGGCTGTTGATGAGGGAGCTTCACTACCACAAGACAATAAAAAGTCAGAAGAGCTAAAGAAAAAATTTGAAGCTCTGATTAAACAGGCTCAAGAGAAGCAGCAGGCTCAAGAGGCTCAACAGCAACAAAACACAAAAAAGGAGTAAGCTATGAATTTAATCTCTAAAATTTTTATCTATTCATTAGGTGTCTATCTTTGTATTGTCTCTCCATGTTTAAGTGCAGATGGGGCAGCAGATAGCGGGCAATCTGGAACAAAGGTTAATAATTTTCAAGATGTTATTGATAAAATGAAACAGCAACAGGCGGAGAAGCAAAATATGAAAAATCAAAATGCAGCCCCCACAGATACTCAAACTCCAGAGGTTGATGATGCTAAGAAAAAAGAGGAGCTAAAAAAGAAGTTTGAAGCTATCATAAAAGAGGGGCAGGAGCGAAAAAAGGCAAAAGAGCAGCAAAAGAGCGAGTAATCTTAAAAAAAGCAAGGCAATTTTTATGGCATATTTAAAGAAGAAAAAAGGCATTAATTTAATTAAAAATAGGCAGAATCAAAAAGGCTTCACACTTATAGAGATCATGGTTGTAATTATAATTGTAGGGCTTTTGTCTGCACTTGTTGCACCAAAATTTTTTGGCAAAGTTGATCAAGCAAAGATAAAGACCACAAAGACCCAAATTGAGCTTCTTGGCTCTGCACTTGATAGCTTTAGGCTTGATAATGGCAGATACCCAACAACTGAAGAGGGTTTAAATGCTTTACGGGAAAATCCGGGTTCTCTTAAAAATTGGGACGGTCCATACCTTCCAAAGCCTGTGCCAAAAGATGCGTGGGAAAATGAGTTTAACTACATATCCCCTGGCGAGAATGGTCAATATGATCTATTTAGCTATGGAGCTGATAATGCACAAGGGGGCGAAGATAAGATGGATAAGGATATTGTAAGTTGGGAATAGCAATAGTAGATGAGATAGTGGAAAAAGATATTCCTGAGACCCCGCCCTCTGTTCTGCTGCTTCCAGTCCATTTTATGAAGCGTTTTAGATTTCTGCCTATCAACGATAATGAGAACGATAATGAGGATCAGCTTGAAGTTATTATGGCTGATCCTCTTGATTTTAACACCCGCGAGATTATCAGAAAAGCATACTCAAAAAAACTTCATATTTATAAGGCATCAGATGAGATTATAAGCCAATATATCTATCGCTGGTATGAGGCTGATGCTGATATGACTGGAGATGAGGGTGCAGATACTTTAAATATCTCTCTTGAAGATGCTCTTTGGGACGATCCTGAACAGCTAAAGGGAATGGCAACTGAAGCTCCAGTTATAAGGCTGGTCAACCACATTATCAATCGTGCTTTAGAGCTTGGAGTCTCTGATATTCACATTGAGCCAAGACGACACACAGTTGTGGTTAGATACAGGATTGATGGTGTTTTGCACGATCAAGAGAGCATATCAATCAAGCTCAAAGCTGCCATAATTTCAAGGGTCAAACTTATGGCAAAGCTTGATATTGCTGAAAGAAGACTTCCACAAGATGGTAGAATCAAGATAAAAGCAGGAGAAGATGAGGTTGATATTCGTGTCTCAACCGTGCCTACTCACTTTGGAGAGAGTATTGTTTTAAGGCTTTTAAATAAGGAAAATGTATCGTTAGACCTCAAAAAACTTGGATTTGATGATGCACTTTTAAAAAAATTTAGGTCTGTAATATCAATGCCGTTTGGGATTTTGTTGGTTACAGGTCCTACTGGTTCAGGCAAAACTACAACCCTCTATGCAGCATTGAGCGAGATAAACACCCCTGATAAAAAAATTGTAACCGTAGAGGACCCAGTTGAGTATCAGATGGACGGAGTAAATCAAGTTCAGGTGCAATCTTCAATTGGACTTACCTTTGCTCACACCCTTCGCTCATTTCTTCGCCATGACCCTGATGTTATGCTAATTGGTGAGATTCGAGATAGTGAAACTGCTGAAATTGCTGTTCAGGCAGCTTTAACTGGACACATGGTATTTTCAACGCTCCACACAAACGATGCTGCTGGTGCTGTTACCCGTCTTGAAGATATGGGGATTGAGCGATTTATGATCTCATCATCTCTTGTTGGTGTGCTTGCCCAGCGTCTTGTCCGCAAGGTGTGCTCTAACTGCTCAAAAGGGATAACCCTTAGCTCTGAACAAATTGAATCTCTTGCACTTGATTTTGATGTTCTTCCAGATAAATTATCTGCAACATTTTACAGAGGTGAAGGGTGTAAATTGTGTGGGGAGACTGGTTATAAAGGTCGGCTTGGGATATTTGAACTTATGATTCTTGATGATGAACTTCAAGGCGAAGTTGTTGCTGGTGCTGATAGAAATCGCCTATTTAAAAAAGCTATATCAAAGGGTATGATCTCGCTTAAAATGGACGGCATTAATAAGGTAAAACAGGGACTTACCACCTATGAAGAGGTTTTGCGAGTGTCAAGATAATGCCACAATTTAGATTTGAAGCCATAAATCCTGATGGCAAAAAAGTTGTTGACTCCCTTGAAGCACGAGACAGAGATGAGACTCTTTTGATGCTCCAATCAAAAGGGGCTGTTTTGATACGCTGGCTTGATGGCAGTGGCTCTAACAGTGTTGGACTATTTGGTAGATTAAACCTTTTATCAAAGAGACGTAGTTTAAATAACTCTAAACTTCTTCAGCTCACCTCTGATCTTGCCCACCTTTTTAAATCTGGACTTCCAATTGACCGAGCCCTATCTATTGCAGGCAATGCAACATCTGATTTAAAAATAAGGGCAATGACCATCTATCTTCAAGATGCCCTTAAAAAAGGGACAAACCTTTCTGATGCAATGGCAGAAAAGCCTCAAGATTTTGATGATCTTTATGTCAATATGGTTAGAGTTGGAGAGATGGGGGGGATTTTACCCTCTGTAATGGATAGGCTATCTGAATTTATTGGACGAACTGAGGAGATAAAAAAGTATGTAATATCATCTTCAATATACCCTGCTATTCTGCTCTCTGTTGGATTTTTATCTTTGATTGTTATTTTAGGCTTTGTTGTGCCAAAGTTTGCTGGCATTTTTGCTGATTTAGGTCAAGAGATTCCACTCTCCACAAAAATTTTGCTCGAATTGAGCAATTTTTTAAGGGCATGGTGGTGGCTGCTTTTATCTGGCTCTATTATGAGTTTTCTTTTTTTATGGAGATTTTTAAAGACAGAACAGGGAAAATCGCTATCTGATAAACATATCCTTAAAGTGCCATATATTGGCGATGTTATGCTTGATATTGAGATGAGCAGATTTTCACGAACACTTGGGACGCTCATAAAGAGCGGAGTTCCACTTATGAAGGCTCTGCATATTGTTAAAGCTGTGGTCTCAAACAGTCTGGTCAAAGATGCAGTTGATTATATCTATCGACAGGTCAAAGAGGGTAGAAGTGTAAGCTCACTTATGAGGGAGAAAAAAATTTTTCCGCCGCTTGTAGTTCAAATGGTATCACTTGGCGAAGAGACTGGTAAAATCGGGGATATGCTAATCTCTGTTGCTGATGACTTAGACAGAAAGATTCAATCTAAAATAAAAACCTACCTCTCACTTTTAGAGCCTTTTTCAATACTGTTTCTTGGACTTCTCATTGGCGGTGTGGTTGTCTCCATGCTGACAACAATATTTGGTGTTAATGAGATACAGTTTTAAATTTCACGCCAATTCAAAAGGGTTTACCCTTATTGAGATTGTGGTTGTGATGATACTTATTTCCATTGCTGGTTCGCTTGTATTTATAAATATTGGTCAGTCAGGCAGAATGAAAGAGAGCCGCATCTTTGCATCAAAAGTGGTATCTATGTGCAAAACAGCACGCATTACAGCCATGAGCCAAGCGATTCCAACCTGTTTGACCATCTCACCAGAATCAAGAGAGTGCAAAATCAGCTTTATTGATTCTCCTGCCCCACCCTACCCCCAATCTTCTGCCTTTAGTGAAACTCTAAAGATACCTGAAAATATCCTGCTTGAAGGGGAAAATATCAAGGTCGATTCAGATGGGCTATATTTTATCTGCTTTTATCCTGATGGTAGCTCTGGGGGCGGAATTTTAACCATCTCAGTTGAGAATGAGTTTGAGTTCACATTTCAGGTAGATATTCTTACTGGTGCAATTAGAGAGATTACCTCAATATAGTTACGGTAAAATTTCATAATTGATTGATATTATGATGATATAATAAGTTGATAGAGAATTGGCAGAGTTACAAAACTTAAAATAATACCTATTCCAACCAATGCTGCTGTAAGTGTAGGGGCAAGATTTGCAATTATTGCCATTGCTCCAGCAGATACCATTGGAGGCATACCAGCCTCAAAAATTGAGACCAAAGCAGCCTCATCTTCCAAACCCAAAATTTTAGAAGCTGCTAACGCAACTAAAGGGGCAGCAATAAGTTTTATAAATAGTCCGATAGCTATTAAAGATGTCAATCTGCTATCTATTTTAAGCCTTAATTGAAATCCAACTGCAACCATAGCAACTGGAACTAAAGTAGAGGAGAGTGTTTTTAATATGTTGATAACTGGTAGAGGATACGAAATAGCTATAAATTTAAGAAGTAAAGCTGTTATTAAGGCTATAAATGGAGGGAAAGTTCCAACTTTTTTACAAATTAATTTAAGGTTAGGTCTGCTCTCTGCTGTTCCATAAAACGCAATAACTAAAGAGCCGTAAGTTGCTAAAGCCAAGAAAGAGCCAAGTTGATCGTATAAAAGGGCGTAAGAGATAGCATGATCCCCAAAAAAGGTCTTAACCATTGGCACACCTAAAAAAGAGGTGTTACCCAAAGGGATTACAAGTAAAAGAGAGCCAGTAACAGACTTTTCCCACTTAAAAATTGATGCGAGCAAAAGTATTAAACCGCTTGAGAAAAAGAGCATACCCCAAGGCATTAAACCAACCACCAAAAGATTAGATGAAAATGTAAGCTCTGGAATTTTAAGAAGAACCAATGCGGGTAGAGAGATATAGATAACAAACAGATTGAGAGTTCTTCCAGTCTCAACAGAGAAATCAGGGATATGTTGCAAAACCATACCAATAATAAGAAAGGTTACTATAACTGCAAAATTTTCCATACTATTTCCATACTAAATAACTCTTTAAAAAAAGGCGGCTAAACTTAAAATATAGTTTAACCGCCTGATTTTTTTGATATTTACTTTACTCTCTTTATTTTATTAAGCTTAAGATGATTTATAAAGATTTAAGCAATAATTCTTTAGCCTTCAACAACTTCAGCTTTGATGATGGTTACAGGCTCAATAGGGACATCATCATGCCCTCCCCTGCTCCCAGTTGCAACCTGCTTAATCTTATTTACAACACCCTGCCCCGTTACAACCTTACCAAAAACAGTATAACCCCAACCTTGTGGACTCTTTGAAGAAAAATTCAAAAAGTCATTTTTTTTCACATTAATAAAAAATTGAGATGTTGCACTGTGGGGATCCATAGTTCTTGCCATTGCAACTGTGTAGGCATCGTTTTTAAGCCCATTATCTGCCTCATTTGGGATTGGCTCACGAGTTGGTTTCTCTTTCATATCAGCGGTCATTCCTCCGCATTGAATCATAAATCCATTTATAACTCTATGAAAAATTGTGCCATCATAATGCCCATCTTTCACATAAGAGATAAAATTTTCAACAGTTTTTGGAGCCTTTTCTGCATCAAGCTCCATAACAATTTCACCCATACTTGTCTCAAGTCTTATCATTTTTTTATCCACCTAAGAGATTTTTTAGTTTTATTTTAAGATCAGATGGCAATATTATTGCACCCAATCGCCTTTTTAACTCAAGTAACTCTGATTTTTCTTGATCTAAAATATCAAAAAGTTTTTTTGGTATTGATTTTTCTTTTGAGTAAGCCTCAATTTGAAGAGCTAACCTATTTACAATATTATCAACATAAAGAGAGAACTGCTTTTGATAAAGCTCTAAAGGGTACTCTTTGCAAATAATTTGGCTAAAAAGCAGCTTTAGATCATCATAAACAGGGATATATCCAATTGGTGTCTCAATGGCTTTAACCTCATTGTGAGCATATCGCTCAAGCCATGCTAACCACACTTTGACATCTTTTTTTTCACCAAGCAGCTTGTTAGAATCCCCTCCCCTTGCCTTGTGCGTCAAAAAGTAGTTTAAGCCAGCCATGACTGGTCTCTTATTTGATGCAATTTTAGGGTTAGAAAAAAACTTAAATTGAGCAGCCATATAATCGCCAAGTGATCCTGGAATAAATGGTGCATTTGCCCAAGGTGCTCTTTTTACACCACTTGCCCCAACCTCAGTTGCAGTTGCAGCAGATACAATACAAGCACCAAGCACCACCCCTTGATCAGAGTTTTTTGCAACCCAAACTGGTGGCATTGTATCGCTATCTCTGCCGCTGTAAGTAAAGATTCTAACCTCAACACCATTTGGGTTCTCAGCCTCTAAAGAGTAGTTGGCAAGAGCAGATGAGGATATTGTGCATCGTGAGTTTGGGTGAGACATTGGAACAGGCTTACCGTTTGGATCAACCATACCTTTGCACCATCTGCCCTGAAAATTGCTACCATTTTCAGGAGGCTCTTCACCATTTCCAACCCAGTGGGGAACAAGTTTGTCATCAACAAGCACATTTGACCAGATAACCTCAACACCCGGTTTTCTTAAATTCTCCATGAGCATAGGATCGCCTTCCCAATTGACATCTTCAACAATCCCAAAGATTCCGCACTCAGGGTTGATCGCCCGTATTGATCCATCGTCTGCAATCCACATCTGGGCAAGATCATCGCCCACAAAGTGGTTCCCAGCCATTGCTGTTGTTGTTTTACCGCAACCGCTTGGAGCAGCCCCTACACACCATGTAACTCTATTACTTGCATCTGGTCCATTTATGCCAGTAATGAACATGTGTTCAGCAAGCTCTTGACCACACTTGTCATAGACAGCCATATCAACCGCAAATCTATGGTTTCCCTTTTTAAGCAAAAGGGTATTGCCCGCATAGGTACATTTAAAACTGTATGTTGTTTTGTAATGTCTATCCATTAAGACGCGAGCATTTGGCAAATCTTCTGGTCTATTTAGCCCCTCACTGTGGATATTGGTAAAAAAATGACCTTGACGAATAACCTCATCGTTAAATGATAAGTAGCAATTTCTGTAAAGAATCTCAGCACTGTGGGCAACGTATGCAGAGCTTGTGATCTCAATTGCAGGATTGGCACCCTTTGCACCAACTGGTCCTCTCATGTAAAATCCCACAATCATCACCTTATCTTGCATAATTTGGCTTAAATTCTCTTTAACCTCTTTTAAGGCTGTTATTCGATCCATACGTTTGGCAAGCGAGCTTACATCTTCAAAATCATCAACAATATAAAAGGTTCTATCAACAATTCTGCCCTGCTCCTGACAAAGATCAAAGTGAATTGTATGATTTTGCATTGCAAGGGGCGACTCTTCCCCCTTTTTCAAGGCAAGGGCACGAATAAACTCTTTATCCTCTTTAAATCCTCTGTTGATAAAAACTGACTCTGGAGAGCATATTGCAATTGCATTGGCAATTTTACATCTTACATCAATGTGTGTGATGCACTCCATTCTTGAGTATTGCTCTTTATCCATTGAGCTTTTAAAAATAGCATCTATCTCTTTTAAGGTTTTAATATTTCCAAGCCCTTGTGCAATATCTAATCCTGCTTTTTTCTCCAACATACTCACCATTTTTTTATATTTACATTCCTATATTTAATTACCTTTATGGTTAATTACTTCTCCTGTGTGCCCCAAAACTCTCTACTCTCTTTTAAAATCTCCTCAATATCGTCAGAATTGTCAGATTGATCAGAAGAGCCATTTAGCTCGTTTAAATCAGCAATTGGATCAAGATTAGGATCAAGCTCCCCTTCGTCATCTCCATCTGGTAAATCTTGAAGTATATCTTCATCATTAAGCTCATCAAGAGGCTCTATCTCGTCAAGCAGCTCACCCTCATCTTCAAGTTCGCCCTCATCTTCTTGGTATTCTTCTTCTTGATGATCACTATCAGCAATATTATCAGAAAGAGGAGGGGAAGCCTCTTCTGTAAGCTCAACATCTTCTCCATCTGGGATATAGTTTCCGCCTCTATCAAACATAATTTCCATCTCTGTCTTTAGTTGAAAATTGACTTTAAAGGCGATCTGACCCTCATGCACAACAATCTCTCCGCCATTAATATCAAAGGAGAGAGGGCTATTTTTTATATCATAAGATGGGGAGAGGAGCTTTTTAAAAAATAGCTCTTTAACAGCACCCCAATCAATATCATCTTTAATTGACTCAATTAACTCGCGTTCTCCAGCTTTTATGACATCAGGCTCTGTAACTTTCACTATCCACCCCTTAATCAATCCCTAAGGCTCTATTTGCAAAGGTTTTATTTACAAACTTCTCAAGATCAATCAACCTGCCAATCTCCATAACATCGTGCATATATTTTTGTATAACATCAAAATCGTCAATAACAGGGTAAAGATCATCCATTCTGATTGCTAAAGGCTGAGAAAACACCTTTTCAAGAACTTTAGTGTTAAGTCCAAGCTGCCCATCTGGATCAAGAAATTTTACAGCAATATCAGCAGCTCTAACTTTATTATCCTCAATATATAGACCAGTCTCAATAAGCAAATTGACAAACTCTTGAACAGCATCTGGAAACTTATCTATAAAATCTTTTTGCATCGCAACAATACAGCAAGGGTGCTTATCCCATCTTGAAGCAGATATAAATTCAAGGTTGCCAATTTCAGTTGCAATTGCCTTAGTTGCAATTGGTTCAGCAACCATAAAACCTGCAACATCTTCATTCTCCTTCATAATGCCCGGCATCTTAATTGGAGGGACAACCTCAAATCTCACATTTATAGCCTTTTTACCAGGCACACCAGGCTTTAATCCAAGCTCTTTTAAAAACTGATGTGCAAGCATGTGGTGGATAGACATTTTGTGGGGAATATCAACAACTTTATATTTATAAAAGCTCTGCAATGAGTAAAAACGTGAATCATAGTTGCGGCTTCGGACAAATGTACTGCCGTTTTTATGGGCAAGCAAAATAAGCTGTATTGGTGAATCATAAGCAAAGAGATCCATAGCAATAGGGGCAAGAACAAAGGCACAATCAAGCTCTCCAGTCTCAAGACCCTCTTGTATTGGATTCCATCCTGGTTTTCGATCTGTTTTTAGCACAAAGTGTTTAGGTGTAACCTCTCCACTATCTATTCGATGTTTTAGAGCACCAAGTGCAAGGTGATCGGTAATTTGAATATGTGCAACATTAAGCTCTACCTTACCATCTATAATATTGCGTTGTTTAGGAGATGATACAGCAACAGTTGCAGGAGCAAACACCTTGTGTATAGCCTCCTTAATCTGGTTAGAGTCAAATGGTTTTGGAACATGTCCATTTCCTTTTGCCTCATAAATTGCAAGCCGCTGCCCCTTGTCTGCCTGTGCTGTTGCCATGATAAATGGAATATCTTGATAGGGAGGTGTTTTTCTTAGCCACTGAAGAAACTCAAGACCATCAAGTTTTGGCATGTTCCAGTCGCTAATAATTAGGTCAGGAGGATTCTCTTGAACCTTTTTAATACCATCTGAACCATCAACAGCCAACACGATATTTTCAAATCCAGCTTTGTTTAGCATCTGTTTGAACATTATGCGCATAGTACCTGAATCATCTGCTATCAGAATTTTCATATTTGGATCAACTGCCATAAAAAGCTCCTTGATTTTTTATTCAATCCACGAACGTGAAAAAGTCCTTTGAATAGTCTGAAAAATTTTATCAAAAGTAAAGCCTAAAATACCAATGGCAACAATAATAGCCATCAAGCTGTCGTAAGACATTGTATCTCGTGCATCATTTATTAAATAACCCAATCCACTTGCAACCCCAAGAAACTCGGCAGGTACTAAAACAATCCACGCAACCCCAATAGCAAGTCTAATGCTTGATAAAATAGTGGGTAAAGATGCAGGTAGAATAATTGTAAAAAATATCTGCGAGTGGTTTGCCCCTTGATTCATTGCCATCTTTATTAAACTTGGATTCACATTTGCCGCTCCAGAGGCTGTATTTAATATTATGGGCCACACAGTTGCCATAAAAATTAAAAAACAGATTGCAGACTCAAAGGCTTTAAAAACAATAAGTGCTATTGGCATCCATGCAAGAGGGCTTACCATTCTTAAAAATTGAATCGGAGCATAGGCAATATTTCTTAAAATTGGATAAAATCCTGTAACAAGTCCCAAAGGAATTCCAATTATAGCAGCAATAGAGATGCCAATAAAGACTCTTCTTAAACTTGCACCAACAGAGAACCAAAAACGATCTTGAAAAATAAGTTCATAAAGAGCTTTAAATGTTGGAATCGGAAGAAAATCGCTAAATTGACCAGCATCATTAAGTGGATTTAAAAAGGAAAATGTCCCAAAAATTGTTGATGGTAGTATTACAAAAATCCAACCAGCTATAAACCACAATGCTATAAGAATCAATATCCCAAGTAGCTCAAAACCTATACCAGAGAATTTATAGCGATCTTTATTAGCCAATTTCAATAACCTCTTCTCTGACAAAATGGTCAGAATGTTGATCACTTTGCTGGCTGCTAAAGCCATTTTTAGAATCAGGCTCAAAAGAGCCGTAGATGCTCATATCTTTCATAGCTTTTTTAACAAAGGTGTCATCTACAAGCTCTGCGGTTGCCTTAGCTGGATCAAGCAGGCTAAGAAATTGAGAATCCCCCTCAACCTTTGTCTTTGCCATCTGGCTTACAATAAATTTTGTTGCAGATGGATATGGGTATGGCTGAAAACCTATTCTGCCAATATTCCAATCCGGGTGCATTATTGGGCGTGGCGGTGAGCCAGCTAAATACTCTTGTAAATCATACCCTGTAAATACCCGTAAAAGCACATCCTCATTTACTGGCAGATAACCCTCGCCCTTATCGCGGCTTAAAATATGTGCTGCTTTATCAGGATTTTTTGTGCACCAGAGCTGTGCTCTTACAACAGCATTGACAGCTTTTTGTATCATATCTGGCTGCTCTTTTATCAGATTTTCGTTTGAGACCACAACACAGCATGGGTGATTTTTCCAAATATCTCCTGTAAAACGCATGATTTTTGCCTTAATCTTTAACTCTGCAAGTGCGTTAAACGGCTCTGCAACAATAAATCCGTCCATCTTTTTACCAAGCAGAGCAGGAGGCATCTCAGGAGGCGGAAGGACAAAAAGATTGACCTCATCAGGTGCAATTTTAGAGCCTTGTGGCTTTATAACTGGCTTTAACCCTTTTGCTGTTATCCCCATCTGTACCATGTAGTTATGGGTTGAATACCAAGATGGAACTGCAATCTGTTTGCCTCCTAAGTCTGCAAAACCTCTTATGTTGGAATCTCCACTAACTGTCAAGGCACTTCCGTTTGTGTGATCCCATGCAAGAACCTTAACTGGAAATTTTTGCTTAAATCGCATCCAGATAGGTATGGGAAACATCAGATGGGTAAAGTTAAACTGCCCACCAATAAAAGATTCAGCCAGCACTGTCCATGATCTTAACATCACAGGTTTTGGCACATTTAGCCCCTCATCTTTAAAAAATCCAAGAGAGTATGCAATTAAAAGAGGAGTTGCATCAGTTATTGGAATATATCCGATTTTAAGCTCCTGATTTGGGCTGTTTGATTCTGCTCTAAAAGGGGATAATAAGGTTGCTCCAGCTCCAAATGTTATAGCAGCACTTCTTTTAATAAATGAGCGTCTATCCATTGAATTAGATATTAAATCCATAATATTTTTACAACCTCCTCTACTCTTTTGTTGAAATTTTATTGAAAAAATTTTCGACTTCCAACATGAGCCTCTTTTAAATTTGCAAGAATATCAGCCCTATAGCCCTTAAATGATGAAGCATTTATATTTCTTGGATACTCATCTTCAATATTGTAGGTACCTTTTACAGAACCAGGATAGCCTCCAAGCAAAATAATCTTGTTTCCAAGAAGTATGGCTTCGTTTATATCGTGAGTTACAAATACTGCTGTAAACCTCTCACTAAGCCATATATTAACAAGCTCCTCCTGTATGTGAGCCTGTGTAAATGTATCTAAAGAGGCAAAAGGCTCATCAAGGAGTAACATCTCAGCATGACCTACCAATGCACGGGCAAGGCAGACTCTCTGTGCCATGCCAAGAGACAAAGATGATGGCTTTGCATTTTCAAAACCTAAAAGCCCCATCATCTCAATAAACTGATAGACTCTGTAATCAAGATTGTCTGTATCTCCTCTCAATTTACACCCATAAGCCACATTATCTTTTACATTAAGCCAAGGGATAAGCACAGGCTGTTGAAATAGCATGGAGCGTGATGGATCCATTCCATCTATCTTTATCTCATCTACAAAAATCTCTCCAGAGGTTGGCATCTCAATCCCAGCTAACATGTTCAAAAGGGTTGTCTTTCCCCCTCCAGACTCTCCAAGAATAACGACAAAATCGCCGCTGTCAGCACTAAAAGAGATATTATCAAGAACAATATTGTCTGAGCCATCAGATCGAGAAAATCTCTTGGATACATTGCAAATATCTATCTTCAAACTATATTGCCCCTTATGATGATGTTGTTATTAGTAAGCACTGGCTGTTGAAAGTGATTTATGCCCCTGCTTCAAGGGCAAAACTTGTGTCAACAAGTTCATAAATATTTATAATTCGCTCCATTATACCCATATCATTAACCATAAATCTGTTTATGCTCTCAAGTGCTTGAATATCTGGCATAAGAGATACTGGAGTTATTGGAAGAGATGATGAGAACATCTTTTCAATAATCAGCTCATCTTGCATAAAAAAGCTATTTGAAAGGCGATGAAGATCATTTGAGCCTCTGTAAATAAACCTACTTGACGCTACTAAAAGATGAATCACGTCCATAAGGTGTCTTCTGTAATCTTGTATAACATAATCGTGAACAACAAACATTGAAGATGGGTGCAATCTCCACAATTTTGAGGAATGACACATAGCATTGCCCCACCCTGAAGCAATCAACATAGAGCCAACAGGCTCTTCAATAAAGCAGCCTCCAATATCATCTAAGCTATCATCTAAAACCATTTCAGGGGCAATAAATGGTGGCACAACCTCAATATAGACATCAGCCTCAGCATCTTGCTCAAACCCCACTTTTAACCCCACAGATGCCATAAGTCGATAAAAAAGAAGGTAGAGAACAGATAGATGATTAGATATTAAAACTCTTTTTCCCTTAAAATCAATCAGCTTTTTGACCTCTGCTGATCTATTTCCAACCAAATATGCACCTAAACGAATATCTGAAAGAAGAATTTTAATATCCATGCCAGAGTCAAACATCATAATTGCTTCAGGGGCAGGGATAAAGGCTGCGTGCAAATCTCCATTAGAAAGTGATTGTCCTATTTGACTCCAACTGCCCATAGATACGGCAACCATAGGGTGTGATGTGTGTTTTAGAAGTGTTGCCCCTACTGGATCGCCTGCAAAACCAAGCATTAGGTGCTCAAGAATATTTAAATAGCCAACTCTCATGGCAGGCAGTTTTAACAATCTGCTCCCCTCTTTCTATAGACTATGATAGATTATAAAGATTTAAATGGCTGATTTTTTTAGCACATAAAAGAGCTTATCTGCAATATTTAATCGTAATATAAAATTTATATATAGCTATCAATTTTAATATATCTATTGAATTTCATTATCATTAATGACTTGAAATTGCACATTTAATATAATATTTTAATAAAAAATATCTTTAAACAAATCGCTATAAAATGCAGACTATTTCTATGAACAAACACGATAACACTCTAATAAAATTAGATTATCTGCTAAAGCCAGGTTTTATATACCTCGCAGATAAACCAATATCTATATCAACAGTTGTTGGCTCATCTGTTGCCATATCTCTTTTTGATAAAAAAAATAAGATAGGAGGTATGAACCATTTTCAATTTCCTGAAATAAGAGACAAAGAGCTATCAACAGCTCTATACGGAAATGTTGCAACGATCACTTTAATAAAGATGATGCTATCTAACGGCTCAAAAGAGCACCATATTGAAGCACATATATTTGGTGGTGCTCACAATCCAGAGGTCTCTAAGATAAATGTTGGACTAAATAATATCAAGACAGCTCGAAGAATTTTAAACAGCAAGCAGATTAAAATTGTCTCTGAAGATGTTGGAGGAGAGGTGGGCAGAAAGATTATCTTTAACACCTCAACATCTGAGATTGCTGTCTTAAAGGTAAAGAATTTAAGAAGATCAGATTGGTACCCCTACGAGGGCGATAGATAAGGATTTTTGTAAATGTCAAAATTTTACCCGATTTTTTTTACCCTTTTAATCCTCTTTATAGGCTGCCAAAGCTCCACCACAACAACTACAACTGATACATCATCAGACAAAACCCCAACAAGCAGTGATAAAAGCAATCAGAATAAAAATATTGTTGCGGCTACTGCAAATATGGCAAATCCAGCATCAGTACGATGTCTTAATGATGGTTATCAGCTTGAACCTGTGGTTGAAAACAGGGTAACAGTTGGGCATCTTTGCGTGAATCCTGAAACTGGTCTTAAGTGTGAGGAGTGGAGATATTTTAGAGATGAGTGCTCACTTAAACAAGATGATTAATAGTATATCAAGCCCAAATAGTATCAATCCAATTACCATAATTGATGAGACAATACGAGAGGGTATGCAGTATCGGGGCATTGTCTTCTCATTTGAAGAGCGGGCAAAAATACTTGAGTTTCAAGAGATGCTTGGAGTTGATATATCTCAAGTTGGGTACCCTTCTGCACACTTTACAGAGGTGGATATTATCAAAGGCTTAACTCAGATTGTAGCTAAAAATGGCTATAAAATCAGAGTGGCTGGCATGGGTAGGGCATCAACTCACGATGTTAAGAGCCTTGTTAAGAGCAATGTAAAAGATTTTCATCTTCACGCACATATAAAGTTAGATGAAGTGCAAAAAAGCCTTACATCAATTAAAGAGGCTGTGGGTCAAATGCGTCAAAATACCCCTAATGCAAAAATCTCCATAGCCCTTCTTGATATTGGCACATCTTCAATGCAACTGCTTGAAATAATATCTAAATTTCTTGTAAATGAGACTGCGATTGATATTCTCTCTCTGCCTGATACATCTGGAATTATGTCGCCAGATAGCTTTTATGATGCTGTTAGCTCATTTATTAACAAAATTAGCATGTTATCAGAAGATAGTAGTGCAAATAGTGTAAAAACTGAGATAAGTGTCCACTGCCATAACGACCTTGGGGTTGCCTCAGCAAATACATTTATGGGGGTTAGAGCTGGTGCAACTGTTGTTGAACTCTCTGCTTTGGGGATTGGGGAGCGAAATGGAATTGGTGATCTTTTTACAGTTGCTAAGATGTTAAAAGATAGAGGCTATAATTTTAGGCTCAATGTTAATGATATTAAAAGATTTAAAGAGTATTACAGATATGTAAGCGATATTTGCAAGGCTCAAACTGGCGCGGCTTTAATAAACTACAACACCCCTTTTTTTGGAGATGGTGTAAAGACTCACGTTGCTGGAACTCATGCTGGAAGCGGTTTTGGGCTTTTTTCAGAAAAAGATGGGCAAAATTGCGGATACAATCTAAATGTTCTTTGCGGAAAAAATCTTGTTAAAAGATACCTTGAATCAATGGATATACCTTATATTTCGCAACAGCTTGGAAAAATAACAGAAAGTATAAAATCACAAAGTGCACAACTTGGCAGACGATTAGAAAAAGATGAGATAACTGAGATTGTAAAGCATATATATACTCGGTAAGGCTATCAATGGGTGCAGTATGCTGCACCTCTAACCAACTAAACTACTAAATTTTAGTAACATAGAGTTTCCACAGAGCAGCTTCGCTATTTTTATCTTTGCTCCAAATATCTCTGTTTGATCGACTTATCTGATCCTCTCTTATGACTACCCCCTTAGCTGTTGATTTTATTATATCTTCTGAATACCTGCCATAAACACGGGTATTTGCCATGATATACTCATCTACCTTAATAACTGGAATACCCTGATTTTTATCCATCCAATCAATAAGTGTATCTCGCTCCTTTTGAAAAGATGCTGACTCTGCTTGATTAGCTTTTATCTGCTCTTCTGCCTCTAAGATGCTCTGCCTAATACTATTTACGTTTTCATGGCATAGAACAATTTTACGGCTCGACTCTGCAATATTTTTAACTATCTGTTTTAAGTCAGAGCGACTCTGCTGTAACTTTATCTCTGATGCCCTACCCTCATTTTTGCCCTCAATATCTGCAATCTTAGATAAAATATCTATGCGATCCTCTTCAAGCTGCTCTTTAATGAGGTTTAAATTTACTATTTTATCCTCCAAAACCTTAATCTCTTGCTGACAAGATGTTATTGTATCTAAAAGTTTTTTGTTTGCCTCTTTTTTCTCATCAATGCCATTTTGGAACTTTTCAACTGTTCTTAAAGCAAAACTATCAACTCCAACCCTAATCGTGCTTGGCGGAGATTTTTCCATTCCAATCTGCTTTGCATAAAGCCCCATTTTAGCAGCAATTTTTGAAGAGATTATGATGCCTCTAATGTTACAGGTGCCGCTACACTCAATTGTTGACTCTACAATCTCTTTGTCGCTCTTTACATCACCAATACAAGAAATTGTCGATTTTTGGATAAATTTTGCTGATAACGAGCCTTGAGCTGATATTTTAGACTCATTAATACCCTGCTCAACTACTACGTTACCCTGTGCAATAACTGTTGCCCCATCTATCTCTTCAGCCTTAACATTATGACCCTTTACAGTAAAACCATTTAAAATACACCCTTTTACAGTAACATCGCCCTGATAATCAATATTACCTGTATTAAAATCAACATTGCCCTGCACAACAAATGTGTCATAGACATGAATCGTGCCATCAGAGCCAAGTTTAGGGTGTCCTGATACAGCAGCAATAACTTTGAGTTTGTCAGAAGAGAGTATTGCCCCTTTGCCAGCTTTAAGCCTAATATCTTTAGTTGGATTTACCCTAACAGTATCGTTAAAGATATTTTTTCCAACCAGCCCTACAACAGCATTCTTTTTTATTGCTAAAACACTTCCCTTCTCAACTTGAGGAATATTTCCCCTTTCACGAAAGTCAATTGTACCATCTTCGCGGATCGTTCCAGCCTTTAGACGATTTTTTGTGAAAAAATATTGAACTGAGGCATTTTTACCCTCTATTGGTGCATTACCTTCAGCAATCTTAAATGGCTTATTGAGATAAATATCAGAATTTATAAAATTCTGGATAAAGTTGTTATCAACAATTCCGTGAATAATATTACGAGATGCTAAAATCTCCTTTATCTGTCCTATGCTAATATCTTTGTTAAAACCCTCTATTTTAAGCAAATATGCTGCATTTCCATCACCTTTGATGATAAGCCTTATACCAGAGTCAGAAAAAGTTTCAGACCTTGCAAAGCTCTCTTTAGATGGGTCGTGTAGATAGCTATGCTTACTCTCTGAGTCTGCATCATCTGTTTCTTTATCTTTACTGGTGCCATCACTATTGTAGCGATTTTGCTCACTTAAAATTTCATCTCTTTGCTGGGGCGTGAGCATTCCAGCCTCAACAAGAATATTACCAAGAAGAGCATATTTTTTTCTATTTTTTAAAAGAGCCTTTTGCTCATTTAAAGCCAACTCAAGCATAGATTGTGTTATAAAGCCCTTTTTAATGGCAAGTGTGCCAAACTTTATATCTTTGCCCCTTGCAGCCATAGCCTTAGCAAGAGAAAAAATTCTATCGCAATCTTTTTGAGATATAAGATTTTGAGCAACTAAATATTCAGGTATAGCATCATAACCATTTTCAAGATCAGCACATAGCTTCATCGCCTTTTCTAAATCAGTTTCAGTTATAAAAGAGTGCTTTACAGCAAGCTCTCCAACGCTCAAACCTAATCCAGTTATGGTGTTAATATCTGTCATATACTCTTTTTTTGTAATAGATTTTAAATAAGGGTTAGATTTGTCCTTAGAGAAAAAGGGCTATAATTCCAGCAAGAATAAAGTGGGATTCAATTATAAGTTCAACGTTTGCGCCTGTATGAATTCTGCCCTGTTCATGCAGCTTAATGGCATAAAGCATAAGTAGCGGAATAGTTGCTATTAGTATGGCTGATGTTGAAATTAAGCCCAATATTGCACAGATAGCAAAGAGTCCTGATGCAAGCAAAAGCAAATTTTGAATCAGCCGTTGACTTCTCTTCTCTCCAAGAATGATCGGGATTGTCTCTTTACCAGTTATACGGTCGCCTTGCATCTCTAAAATTGCAAAAAATGAGGTTCGTGCAAACACAATTGAGGTGGAAAAGATAAATGGGATAATAAATATTAAACTATCTTTTGATGAAGCAAGTGCTGGCAAAATAGATGTTACTGTTCCCCATGCAGCAGCAATAAGTATGGTCTTTGAACCCGGAATATCCTTTATACTGGCAATTTTGCGTCCTGCAAGGCTAAATTTTTTTGTAAAAAATGTAGGAACTATCTTTTGATTATAAAGAAGCCCTAAAACGCTCATAAGAGATAAAATCAAAAAGGGAAGCAGGCCAGTTGTAAATGACAATAAAAGCCCCAATCCCCCGCTTATAACCGCCAATATTGTGAGTGATAATCTATTGGAGTCATAAAACTCAGCCCGCTCAGTGTTGTTATATCTATCTGATTTTATTGAAAATAGATTATTCATAATCTGCATAGATAGAATATAAAACATAGCAATCAAGGCATGAATAAGATGGTTATCAACCCCTTGAACATCAGAGCAAGCATAGGCAAGAGAGCCAGCACCAACAGCAAGAAGAGTGCTGCTTCTTAATATAAAATCGCGAATTGCTAAAAGATAACCCAAAAAAGAGTTTTTATCTCTCTTTTCAAGTGATTGTTCAATCTCTCGGCGCGTTCTGTTTATGATCCAATTTGGAGTTGATGCACCAGCAGTTATTGCAATAGATTTAACAGTTTGAAATATTGACATATCAAGCTCTGAGACATCTTCAATATGGACTGAAAATGGCTCACAGTTATCTTTGTCTCTTTTTCTGCTATGGCTGATAGCCTCTGCCGCAACTTGGGCAAGCCTTCTTGTGTTGCCGCTATCTTTTCCCCCAACAACAACAACTGCATCGCACTCTTGGGCAATTTCGCGAACCTCTGCCTGCCTCTTTTCAGTTGAATCGCAAATTGTGTCAAAAATTTTGTAGTGGGGATAGTGCTCTGAAATCCAAACCTTTAGGGCGTTGTATAGAGATGTATCTTGAGTTGTCTGAGCAACCACAATCGCTCTATCCAATTTAGGCAGTGCTTTAAGCTCATCAATAGTTGATACAGTATATCCAATATCAAATGCTTGAGCATACCCCATAAGCCCCTTAACCTCTGGGTGGTCTTTATCTCCAACTATAATGGTAGCAAACCCTTTTTTAGCATGTTTTCTGATTATGGTCTGAACCCTTATGACCCTTGGGCATGTGGCATTTATAACATTAAATCCAGCATCAAAAAGAGCCTTTTGCTCTTGGGGAGGAACTCCATGGGCACGAATAAGAATTGTCCCTTTTCCATTTTTAGGGATAGAGTTGATAGCAGGGATTCCCCGCTCTTCAAGCATATTTAGAACTTGGGGGTTGTGGATAAGAGGACCAAATGTGGAGATAGGATCAGAGGTTTTATTGGCAGCATCTAAAACCATATCAACAGCCCTACGAACCCCCATACAGAATCCAGCACTCTTTGCAATGGTGATCTTCATATTTTTTTCAAAAGCTCAATAATCTGTTCAAGCTCTTTGCTATCTTTAAAGAGTATCTCAAGTCTTCCTTTATCCCCATTTTTTTTAATAGAGACAGGGCAACTTATCTTGTTGGTAAGATCAGAGCAGATAGTTTTAATGTAATCAATATCTTGTGAGTGGTTACTACTCTTTTTTGCCTCTTCTTGCTCAGATTTTGAGCGTTTAACAAGCTGCTCAGTTGCCCTAACAGAGAGATTTTTAGAAATAACTGTCTCCCAAACTTTGATCTGACTCTGATCATCTCCAGCCCCTAAAATAGCACGGGCGTGCCCCATTGTTATCTCGTCATCAGCAAGACTCTTCATAACTGGTGCTGGCAGACCACGAAGCCTTAAAAAATTGGCAATTGTTGATCTGTTTTTGCCAATTTTTTTAGCAACCATCTCTTGGGTATATTGAAATTCACTTATTAGCCTGTAGTAGGCTTCTGCCTCCTCTAAGGGATTTAGGTTGGATCTTTGCACATTCTCAATAATAGAGACCTCAAGCACCTGCTCATCTGTCATATCTCGAATAATTGCTGGAACATACTCAAGGTTGGCACGCTTTGCTGCTCTAAGTCGCCTCTCTCCAGCAATAAGCTCATAATTTGCCCCGTTTGGTGTAACATTTTTTTGTTTTCTTACCAAAAGAGGCTGCAAAATACCCTGCTCAATTATGGAGTTTGTAAGTTTTTCAAGCTCTTCTTCAGAAAAAGAGGTTCTGGGCTGAAAACGGTTAGGGACAATATCATCTACTTTGCACATAAAAAAGTTACCTGAACTTTTATTGTCCGCTATCTCTAAATTATCAATATCTGGAATCAAGGCTGATATGCCCCTGCCAAGTCCTGTTTTTCTGCCTGAGCCTGCCTTTATATTGCCACTCATCTTAAAGTTTACTCCCCTACCCTTGTGGTTAATGAATCTTCTCGTAAGATTAACTCATCAGCAAGTTCAAGATAGCACTGAGTAGCAATAGAAGAGGGATCGTATGTGATTACTGGCATACCATAACTTGGAGCTTCACCTAATTTTATGCTTCTTGGGATTTTAGTTTTAAAAAGCATATCTTTAAAATAGCCCTCTGCATCTTGAGCCACCTGTCTTGATAGGTTAGTTCTTTTATCAAACATTGTCATAAGTATCCCCTCAATTTTAAGAGATGGGTTAAATGACTGCTTAATAAGTTTTATGGTCTTTATCAACTGCCCTACCCCCTCTAATGCTAAAAACTCACTCTGAAGAGGTATAATAACAGAATCAGCAGCAGTAAGGGCGTTAAGGGTCAAAAGGCTTAAAGACGGTGGGCAATCTATAATTAAATAGTCAAAAATATCACTATTTTGCCTATTTTCATTTAGAGTTGCCAGCAATTTTTTAAGTATCTCCTCTCTTCCTTTTACAGCCATCATCTCAACCTCAAAGCCTATAAGCTCAACATCAGATGGGGCTATCATAAGATTATCCATAGCTGTAGTTTGAATAATATCTGATATTGCTGCCTCACCTATAAGTCCGTGATAAAGAGAGTAATCAAGAGAGGATTTATTTATTCTTATTGCTGTTGTGGCGTTTGCTTGAGGATCGCAATCTACAATAAGTGTCTTTTTACCCTTCTGGGCAAGTGCAGCAGAGAGGTTTACAGCAGTGGTTGTTTTACCAACACCACCCTTTTGATTTGAAATGGTTATTATCTTTGTCATAATTCCCTTATTGGTTATTTCTCCTAAGTTCCAATGCTTCAGCATGTTGCGGGTCAATTTTAAGTATCTGTCTTAGATAATCCTCTACAATAAATGGCTTTTTCTTCTGCATATATGCTTTTGCAAGTTTTAGCTTTACATCAATAAACTCCTCTGCTGTTAAATCAACGTCAAGTTTAGCAAGGCCGTTGATATTTTCGTAGTATTCCACTGCCTTGTTTGGCTCATTGATTGCTGTGTAAAGCTGGGCTGCCTTCATTTTTAGATCGACCCGTTCTGGCTGCTCTTCAATAAGTTTTGTTAATAGCTGTTTTACATACTCATACTCTCCATTGTTAATACAGATATTTATGACACTATCCCGAATCGAAGCTGTATCTTTTGATGTCTTCAACACTCTGGTAAATAGCTCTAAAGCCTTAGAGGACATACCCTTTTCAATAAGACGCTCACCAATCTCAATCCCCTTAGAGACAATCTGTGTCCCAAGCACCCTTGCCTGTTCATAGTAGTTTAGTGCATTAACAAGATCATTATTTTTAAGATACAAATCTACAAGCAAAAATCTTGAGACATCATCTTCTCGATTAACAGCAACAGCCTTTTGAAGACACTTTTCCGCCATCTTCTCATTATTATCTTGTTGATATAAAAGCCCAAGATTTCTTAAAACTCTTGAGGCTTTTGGTCTCTCTTGCAAAGCAGATCGAGTCTCTTCAATAGCACTTTTTATATCTCCAGCCTCTTCAAACTCTCTTGCCTTGCGAAGATGAGTCGTTGCTTTGTCTGGATTGTTGGCTGAATATATTACTGTTTTGACCTTCTCCTCAAGAGACTTCATGGTAAGAGGTTTTAAGAGATAGGCATCAATATCAGATTCAGCAACACTAAGGACAATATCTCTTTCTGCCTCAGCAGTAATCATAATGACTGGCATGTCTCTAATCTCTTTTTTATTTCTAATTCTATTTAAAAGCTCAATACCATTCATAACAGGCATGTTCCAGTCGATTACAGCCATGTCGATATGAACTTCAGAGAGCATTTTAAGAGCCTCTTTTCCATTTTCAGCATGGCGTATGTTATTGCCAAGCCCCAACTGCTTGAACATGTTACGTATGGAAAGTCTCATACTCTTCATATCATCAACTATCAAAACTGACATAGTGTTTATATCAATCATCAAAGAACCTCACACACGATGAACATTAAAATTGTTTGTAATCTCATACAATGGCACTCTTATATATCTATAAATCTGCAATAAATACAAATTCTGCAAAAAGTTCAAACTCTTTTTTTATCTCTTTGAACATATTTGGCAGACCGATCAAATTTCCCTCTTTTGCAGCACTCTCCATTTTAAGTGCAAGTCTGCTTAATGGGGTAGCATGAACATTGGCAGAAGAACCCTTTAATGCGTGGCTCGATGATCTTATTGACTCTAAATCCTCACGCTCAACAGCATCTTCAAGAGATTTTATAATCTCAGTTGCCTCCTCAACAAAAGAGTCTAATATCAAATTTACAGTCTCTTCGTCCCCACCAAACCTCTCAACCATTGCTGCTCTGTCAAATGTTAATGCTTTTGGCTCATCTAATACTAAATTGTTTACTAAATTTTCAGACTCTATTGGTTTAGAAGATTCAGAGGATAAAATATTTTCAGCCTCAACAGTGAATTTAGCCTTACATTTATTTGCAAAAAATTTATCTGCAGAAAAGAATTTTTTTAATATCAAAGCAAGTTGCTCTGGGTCAACTGGTTTGGAGATAAAATCGTCCATTCCAGCCTCAATACACCTCTCTTTATCGCCTTTCATTGCATTGGCTGTCATGGCAACTATTGGTATGCGTGAGCCTCTATCTTTTTCAAACTCTCGAACCATGCGAGTTGCTGTAAAGCCGTCCATTACAGGCATCTGGCAATCCATAAAGACAACATCATAATGTGTTGCCTTAATTTTGTCCACACCATCTTTGCCATTAAAAGCTCCGTCAGCATTGTATCCAAGTTTTGATAAAAGGCTCTTTGCAACAATCATATTGGTCTCATTATCTTCAACAACAAGAATCTTTTTAAGCTGCTTTTTGGTCTCTGCAATTGAGTGTTTTGTGATAATTGAATGCCTTTTTAACCCATCTTTTCCAACAAAACCTCTACAGCAGTTTGAACCTTGGCATGTTACAGCCCTAAGGCAATCATTTAAAAGTTCTCTATCTACTGGTTTGCTTATGTATGCTGAAAATCCAAGCCCTTCAAAATATTTTGCATCACCTTTTTTGCCAGTTCCAGTAAGCAAAATTAATTTAACATAAGATAAAGATTCAACCTCATTAAGATAGTTAATTAAAGTTTCAGGATTGATGCTGCCACTTTGAATATCAACAATAACTAAATCAAAAAGCGTGTGCTCAGCACTATTTGAGGCATCAAGCATCTTGTTCATCGCATATTCTATGCTATCTGCTGCATCATTTTTAATATCAAGGTTATTGAGCGTATCCTGCAACGATCGACATGCTGTAAGATCATCTCCAACCACCAAAACATTAAGAGCCAAAAGACGCTGATCAATATTTCTATCGCTCAACTCAATAAAATTTAACTCTGCATCAGCAATATCTTCAGGCTGCTGCTTTTCAAGCTCAATGGTAAACCAAAATGTGCTACCAATAAACTCATCGCTCTCAACACCAATCTGACCATTCATAAGCTCAACAAGCATCTTGGAGATAGAAAGCCCAAGCCCTGTGCCCCCAAACTGCCTTGTTGTTGATGCATCTGCCTGCTGGAATGCTTGAAATAGCCTCCCAATTTTATCTTGCGGAATCCCAACTCCAGTATCATCAATTGAAAATTTGAGCCGTGCATGGGTCTCTGTCTCATCTTCAAGAGCAATATTTACAGTAACACTGCCAGTTTCAGTAAATTTTATGGCATTTCCTGTTAAATTGTTCATAATTTGGCGAAGCCTGCCAGGATCACCTTTAAGAAGTCTTGGAACATTGGGTGCCATGTTAAAGATAAAGTCAATACCCTTATTTTTTGCCTGAATTGCTGGCATTGCATTTATATCGTCCATTGTTATTTGAAGATCAAAATTTCTCTTTTCAAACTCCAACTTGCCAGCCTCAATTTTTGAAAAATCAAGAATATCATTTATAAGAGATAAAAGGGCATTTGCACTTGAAAAAACAAGCGAGGCGTATCGCTTCTGTTCAGAGCTTAAGGGTGTGTCCATAAGAATATGCATCATGCCAATAATGCCATTCATTGGGGTTCTTATCTCATGGCTCATGTTTGCTAAAAATTCGCTCTTTGTCTTGATCGCTCTTTCTGCCTGAATCTCATACTCTTTGAACTTCTCGTTTAGCTCGTTTAGAGATCGGAAGAAGATCGGGAGAGCACACGTCTGAACTCCACTCAGACGTGGGCCTTGATTAATTGGAATCATG
>JADFZO010000023.1 GCA_015232465.1 Desulfamplus sp. | reverse complement strand
AAAAACATAGCCAAACGTTTTGGAGATGATGAGCTAAATGGCTTGACAGATTTTCGCAAAGTGAAATCGTTTTTATTGGAGAGATTTTTTAAGCGATTTCCAGATGCTCGTAGTGCATCTGGTGGGTTAGAACTGGGCTTTACGCTTCGAGAGATAAGTGGACAACCACTGACAGTCAATCAACTCATTTAATGCAATTTTCTATATTCTTCTATAGGAGTTGCAACTATAACGTAAAAACTAATTAACAAAGAGGATTATAATGAAAGCCTATGAATGCTATGCTTCTATTATGGCAGATGGTCAATTATCCATTCCGTTAAAAATAGCGAATAAGTTAAAAACTCCAACAAAAATCAGAGTAATGATTTTTGTAGAGGACGAGGATACAGAATGGAATGATTTTACTATGACTCAGTTTTTCAACGGATATTCTGAGGAAGATTCTATATATGACAGCTTATAAGTTTGGACATGTCATTCTGGTTGGCTTTCCTCATACTGATTTACGGAATCTATCAAAAAGACCTGCTATGATTCTTTATGATTCGGGAGATAAAGATGTTCTTGTTGCAAGAATAACAACCCAGCAATACACAACAGAATCAGACTGTAAAATTGAGAATTGGAAAGAAAGTGGTTTGATTGCAGAATCATATATACGGCTTGAAAAGCTGGCTACAATAGAAAAAGTCAATATTCTAAAGTTGTTAGGTACATTGAGTTATTTGGAAACTGAACAGATAAAAACGGTATTAAAGAATATTTTTAACTTATAGCTACGAATTTAAACTGAAAAGTTTTAATCCAGCATTTCAGCGGACAGCCCCTTAACATTTTATATCAATGCTTAAAACTTCTCTGCCCAGTATATACCATTGTTGCACCATTTTCGTTACAAGCCTCAATAACCTCAAAGTCATTCATTGAGCCACCTGGCTGTATTACAGATTTAACGCCTTGACGCAGACCAACATCAATCCCATCTCTAAATGGAAAAAAGGCATCACTCACCATAGTTGAACCAATAAGCCCGCCCTTTTCTGCCTCAACATCTGCCTTTATCTCTTGAATCTTATCTTGATCTTTAAGAAGATTAAAAGGGAGCTGATAACGCTCAAACGAATACCTATCCATAAGTTTACGATACGCTTTATCAACCGCAATCTCAGCCACACCAACTCTATCTTGCTCACCAGTGCCAATACCTACGGTTACGCCATCTTTAACATAGATAACAGAGTTTGATGTTATGCCAGACTCCACAAGCCAGCCAAATAGCATATCGCTGTACTCTTTTTCTGTTGGCTCACGATTAACTCTATAAATTTTTCCCTTATATTCACTCTGTGCAATCTGCATATCAGATTTTGAAAGGGTAGTTGGGGCAAATGACCATTGAGCAACAATTCCGCCATCTATAAGGCTTTTAAAGTCAACTACCCGCTCACCAATAAATGTTTGAAGTTTCTCTATATTTCTGATTCTGATAACCCTAAGATTTTTTCGAGTTGCAAGAATATCAACAACTCCATCTTCAAAATCAGGGGCAACAACAACCTCAGCATACTGCTGGGCAATAGCTTGAGCTGTTGGCTTATCAATAGGGCGATTTAGAGCAATACAGCCTCCAAAAGCTGCAACTCTATCTGCCATGTAGGCGTTGTGGTATGCTGCCTCAAGTGTATCTGCAACTGCTGCTCCACAAGGGTTATTATGCTTTACTATCACAACTGCTGGTGTTGCTGAAAAGTATCGCAAAATATTTAAAGCATTATCAGCATCTGTAAGGTTTGTTTTGCCTGGGTGTTTGCCAGATTGAAGTAGCTCAATATCAGAGACCATATATTTGCCAGCCGCTATTGTTTGCGTATCTCCTAAAACAAGATTACCATTTATGAGCTTGTAGAGTGCTGCCTCCTGCCCTGGATTTTCGCCATATCGCAAACCCTTTTGGATTCCATCAATTGTCCAAGCAACCTTTTCGTAAAATAGAGTTTGGCGTTTTTTATCATCAACAAAGCTAATCTCCATTGCTGGTGTAAAGTGATCGTCCATTACAGTTTTGTACATCTGCTTTAAATCTTTTGTCATATCTTTTATCCTCCAAAAATAGTGATGATATTTATATTTTGTAGCAAGATTGAACCTGCTCAAAAGCCATATTTTTAAGATAATCTGCAATTGCTCTATCATAATCTGCTGTGTGGTCAAAAGCCTTTTGGGCAAGTTTAAATCTTAGTTCAAGATTTAGAGCACCACTATTTTTTTCCATGCTCTCAACTATTGATGTGTAGTCAGATGGATCAACAACAGATGCCACCCTAATAAAATTTTTAGCAGATGCCCGAATCATAGTTGGTCCACCAATATCTATATTTCCCCTTGCCAATTCGCAAGTTACATCAGACTTTGCAATTGTCTCTTTAAATGGGTAGAGATTCACAACAACCATATCAATAGGGGCTGCACCTGTCCGTTTTAGATCGTCTTGGTGGGCTTGGTTGTAGGTCTCTGTTAAAAGCCCTAAATAGATTTTAAAATCAAGAGTTTTAACAAGACCCCCTTGAGTCTCTGGCTGACCTGTGTAGTCAGAGACCTGATAAAGATTTGCATCTAAAATTTTCTCTTTGTTTAGAATCTCTTTTATTGTCAAATATGTCCCACCTGTGGAGAGTATTCTAACTTTAGGATTTACATCTAAAATCGCTGGAATAAACTTATCAAGCCTAAATTTATCTGATACACTTACCAAAATAGTCTCTATTTTTACAAGATTATCAATTTTATCCACAACATTTTTTGCCATTTTTTTGCCCTTCTTATTTAAAATTATCATTAATAGTTAAATTCATAACCTTTTGGACCAGCGTTAATTAGCGGCATACCATCAAGTTTAACCTCTTTGTTCCAACACTCATGGATATGACCACACACAGTAAAAAGTGGTTTAGACTCTTGAATAAACCTTTTGATGCTTTTACTTCCAATATGCTGGTTATTTTCCATCTTATCTAAAAAGCCAAATGGCGGAGAGTGGGTTATAAATATAAAATTGTCATCAGGCTTTGATAAGAGTTGATACGCATTCTCTTCTGAAAGATCAACTGACCAAGAGACAAATGGGGTTATTGGTGTTGCATGACCAATGCCCATAAATGTAATGCCATCTATCTTTATTGAAGTGCCATGCAAGATATGGAAATTATTGAGCATTTTACAGGCATCTCTCAACTCGTTGAGTGTTTCATGGTTTCCCGGAACCAAAACAACTGGTATTTTGATTTTAGATAAACGCTCAATTGTCAAATCAAGACCTTTTCTAAACATGGCATAATCTCCAGCACCAATTGCAATATGAGCATGTTTTGACTTTTGAACAATCTGGCTGCATAAATCTCTATCACAGTGAATATCGCTAAAAAGTAGGTATCTCATACTCTTTTTAACCCTTTTTGCCCAATCTTGAACATATTGCAACTGCTAAAGCAAATATAATATCTAAAGCCAAATATGAAATTGATCTGTCAAAGAGTATCTTTGCCTCAGCAGGAAAATCATCATCACAGTCCCAAAATAGAACAGCTACCAAAATTCGAGGTGTTATTGCAAATGAGTAGGCTGCATCAGCCATGTTTATTGGAGTGCCTCCAAGCTCTTCACATACATTTTTAAATTTTTCTATATTTTTGCTGTAACAAGATGCAATAAATCTTGTTGGAATTTCGTGGGGTCCTCTAAAAAAAGTTGAGCCACCTGCAATATCTTTTTCAGATATCCACTCATTGCAAAGGTTAGCATCTTTTGCTTGAATCAGATAATTTACAAGAAAAATATAAAAATAGTCATGCAACTTTTTAGAGCTAAAACCAACAGCCTCAACCCTTGAATCGTATGGATATACCTCATAACGATCACCCCACACAATTAAGGTATAACATTTTTTTATCTCATCATACCTGCATAAAGCCTGTTTGCAGACATCTTCTGGATTTAGCTCTGCCAACTCTTTAAAATTTATATCATCAACTGCATATCTCTCTTCTGTCATATTCCTGCCTCATATTTAGTTTATGATACATCATTCTCTATACTATTATAAATTAGAGTGAATTTTTAGTATTTCACCACTCTTCAGGAGGCTTGATACTCTTAAAACTACGATACAAAGCTAAATCATAGATTATTTTCAATCCGCCAGCCAGAAAAAAAGGAGCACTAAAAAAGATACTGCCAAGAACTGCTGTATCAATATCAAATTTTATATAAAACCAGTATGCCATCATGCTCTGAACAATAAAACCACCTGCAAAAGCATCTAAAGCAAACAGAGCACTAAGTTTTATAACTATCTTTTTTGAACTATGAAGCCCCATGCTGTTATTGTAAGAGCTATCGGAAAGCAAAAGGTCTTACAATACGGGCAGCAAAAAGAAGCGTGATCTCTCTTCTAAATTTTTTAATCTCGATCTTATTAATTTGTTTCACCTCCAAAATCTCTCCATGCTTTTATTCCACCTTCCAAATAGGAAGTTTTGATTTGTTTGTTATTTAGATATTCTGAGACAGATTTACTGACAGAGCCACCTTTTACGCAATAGATAACTACCTGTTTGTTTTCAGGGATACTCTTACTCCAGTTGTCAATTTGTTCAGGGTCTTGCCATGTTGCTCCTGAAATCATGTTTGGTTCTGAATCATAATCAGATTTCCGTCTCACATCAAGAATCATAATATCTTGATTTGCTTTACTATTCTTTTCATCAATAATAGATTTTAATTCCTCTGGTTTGATAATATTCTCCATTAAATTTCCTCCTTTGAAGTTGAAGTAAAAAGTGACAACACCTCATCAAAAAAACTATCAACCACATCTTTGTAGTGGTCTCTGTTTTTTGCCTTTAAAATCTTTTTTAGCCCTTTTTTGTTTTCAAAAAATGTTGGTCCAATATAAGTCCAAAAACCTTTCATGCGACCAGTAACATGAAGTGGACCATAAAATTTTTGTGAATATGCCTCAAAAAGATCATCGTGGAACGATTTGAGCCTCTTTAGTTTCTCTTCTCTTGAAGCTATATTTTTAGTTAAAGTGCTGCTGCTATTAGAAAAATGAGCTTTAATCTCTTCTGGCAAAAATGGGTCTGATAAGATGCCTCTGCCAACCATAAAACGCCTAATTGGCTCGATTGATTCAGCTTCTAAGCGATCTGTAATATTTTTAAAAACAGCTAAACTTGTAATATCTCCATTATAAACCAGCTTGTGAGATGTGCTTTTTGCAACCTTTATAAAGGCATCAATATCAGCCCTACCCTCATACATATCAACACCTGTTCTTGGGTGGAGAATAATCTCATCTAAGGGGTATTTTTCAAAAATTGGGATTAATTCAAATATCTCATCTTTATTGTATCTTCCAAGACGCACCTTGATTGAGATTTTGCATTTAAAAGGCTCTTTACTCAAACCATCAAAAAGATCATAAAGGAGCTTATCAACCACATCAGGATATGAAAGAAGGCCAGAGCCACGTCTCTTTTTCGCAACTTTAGAGTGAGGGCAACCCATATTTAAATTTATAGTCTCATATCCAATCTCTGAAATATGGCAAGCAAGAGATAAAAAATCTTGTGCCACATTGCCAAGCATTTGAGGGATAATGTTGGGGCAGTTAAGGTTATTTTCAGGAAGAATATCTTTAAGCTGGGATCGATTTATCTTTTTTTGACTCATTGTTGATACAAATGGAGACATAGCCTCATCAACACCTGTGAAATGGCGAAAATAGACATCTCTAAAAACCGCATCAGTATATCCTTGCATTGGTGCAAGTATTATTTGATAGCCCATAAAATCTCTGATAGCCCCAAATTATCAAGCTGTCCTATCAAGAATTAGCTCTTTTAAACCTTGAAATTTTCCTAAATGTGGCGTTACTGTAAAGACAATATTTGGATACTTTAAAGATGCTTCATTGAGAAGTGCTGGAATATCCTCAGAGACATGGCTGCCTGCTGAGATAAAGTAGGGAAGAATAACAACCTCTATGCTATTTTTTGTAGAGCTATCTGTTTTAGATTTGATATTTTCTACAATTTCTTCAATAACCTGATAAAAATCTGGTTTGCAAAACTGCATAAATGCTGGCTTTACAATATCAAACCGACCCTTTTGTATAGCATCTTTTTCAATCTCCTCTGCAACAGATTTAATCTCATCAGATGACTCCTTTTTTCTGCTACCATGAGCCAACAGGACCATTACTCTCATAAAATTTAACATCTCCTTAAAATTATAAAAATTAGAATTCAATCACCAAATAGAGTTGCAACAACTCTATTTCTGCCGTTCTGCTTTGCAACATAAAGGTTTTTATCAGCCTGCTCCAGCAGAGCTTGAGCTGAAGGTGTAGTTGATAGGATTTTGTTAGGGTAAAAGGTTACAATTCCAATACTAACAGATACAGCATCAGAGGCTTTAGAGTGGATATGCTCAATATTTAAGGCACTTACAGAAGTGCGACTCCTCTCGGCAAGTTGATGAGCAGCAGTGGAGTCAGTCTCTGGAAGGATTATCACAAACTCCTCACCTCCATAACGTGCCACCATATCTGCTGGTCGTTTAAGGGAGAACTTTAGTGCTGATGCAATGCTTTGAAGCGCACGATCCCCCATAGCATGACCATAATGGTCATTATACTGTTTGAAAAAATCAACATCAATCATGCCAATAGATAGCGGATTGTTGTTGCGTGTTGATCTGGCAAACTCTCTTTGAAAGACCTCATCAAATCTTCTGCGGTTGGAGATTTCAGTCAAAGGATCAAGATAGGCAAGTCTATCAAGAAGTTTGTGCTGATGTGCAAAACGAAGATGGTTTCGTATCCTCATCTTAACAATTGGAGGTGAAAATGGCTTGGTTATGTAATCAACTGCACCTAACTTTAAGCCAAGCTCCTCATCTTCTACTGAACTTAAAGCTGTAACGAAAATAACTGGAACATCTTTGGTAAGATCACTCTCTTTTAGCTGTTTAATAACCTCATATCCACCCATTCCATGCATAACAACATCAAGCAAAATAAGATCAGGAGGGGGATTTTGAAAAGAGAACTTCAAAGCCTGCTCACCATTTTTTGCAAGAACAAGAGCGTAATCATCTTTTAGAAGATCAACCAAGATTTTGATATTTATCTTCTCATCATCAACAATTAAAATACGTGCTTTATATTTAGTTTGAGTTGTCATTGTATTTAAATTTAAAAACGCTCTTTTTTAACTTCTTCTTTTTTAAACCATTCTAAATTTTGCCAAAATTTTCTTAACGATCTTGCCAGCAGCCTCATAATCAATATCATTTATAAGCTCTAAAATCTCTTCCAATTCACCACTGTAGCCATAATTTTTAAGTATGGTCTCAATCTGCTCAACCATATCTAAGGCATTTGCATATCCGCTATGAAGAAGAGCCATAAATCTATTTAAGCACTCCAATTCATCATCTGTTATTGAGTTTTTATCAATGCTATTATCAACGCATATATTTTTATAATCAACATTTTTGTTATTTGTCTGTGCTTTTATCTCTTTATTGTCAATATCTATATTTGCAACCTCATCAATCTGTGAAAGCGATTCCAAAATCTGCTCAACGCTTTTGACAAGCTCCTCAAGAAGCGGTGCAACCTCAATATTTTGAGGCATCTCATTTAGCTTTAAAAAATCTTCAAGTTTTGCAGATTTATATAAAAGCTCATCAGCCCCCATGTAGCCAGCAATCCCTTTTAATGTATGTGCTCTCATCTGAATATCTACAAAATTTGAATCTCTAAAAAGAGATTTTAACCTTTCAGGCTCATCAGCATAATCTTTTTTAAAATCTTTTAGCACATTTATAAACATTTCAGGCTTATTGTTTAGCCGTTTAATTGCAGCTTTATGATCAATCCCTTGAACTGGCTTAAATGCAAAATTTGCAATGATATCCACTCTTTTTTCTAAAGGGTTAAAAGAGCTATTTAAATTTAAACCCTCATCTGCCTGAATAATACCAGCATCTTTATTGCCTATAAATTGACTGAGCACATTATAAAGCTCAATAGGATCAACGGGTTTACTGATATGCCCATTCATTCCAGCATTCAGACTCTTTTGGCGATCCCCTGCCATTGCATGGGCTGTCATTGCAATTATTGGAATATCTATCATATTTTTTTCGCATCTTATTTTGCGTGTTGCCTCAAGACCGTCCATAACTGGCATCTGAATATCCATAAGAACAAGATCAAAATGGCTATCTTCTCTATCAATTATATTTAGAGACTCAAGTCCATTAGATGCAATAGTAACTATAACGCCAGCATCTTTTAAAAACTCAGTTGCAACCTCTTGATTGATAGAATTATCCTCAACAAGCAGAACCCTTTTGCCCCTAAGCCCCTTCATGGCATGGCTTGCCTTAATATCATCTGATTTGTTATTTTTTAGCCATGTTGGGCTAAACTCAATATTGAGCATCTCAATTAAAGTGTCATACATGACAGATGCGTAAACAGGCTTTAATAAAAACGCCTCAAGTCCAGCCTGCTCTGCCTCCACTCTTGCCTCTTCTCGCCCATTTGCTGTAACCATAAGCATTGCTGGTATTTTTGCTGACTCTGCGTTTGCCCGGATTCTTCTTGCTGTCTCAATCCCATCAATTCCCGGCATAATCCAATCAAGCAGAACAACATGGTAGGCTCGCCCATTTTTAAGAGCCTTATCAATAAGTTCAATTGCTTGAGAGCCATCTTGGGCTGTATCTACCTCCATTTTAAAGGACTCCAGCATAGATTGAAGAACATTGCGGGCAGTTTCGTTATCATCAACAACTAACGCTCTAAGCCCTTTAAATAGCTCTTCTGGTGCTAAAGAGTGGCTACTTGCAGATTTAGAGAGTTGAAATTTGCTGGTAAAAATAAAGTTTGACCCCTTTCCTGGATTGCTCTCAACCCATATTTCCCCCCCCATCATCTCTGTAAGCTGACGGCAGATCGACAGACCAAGACCAGTTCCCCCATATTTTCGGGTTATGGTGTCATCAGCTTGGGTAAAAGCATCAAAAAGATATTCAATCTGTTCAGGATAGAGTCCAATTCCGCTATCTTGCACAGAAAATTTTAAGGTAACTTCATCATCGTTTTTAATCTTATCTAAGCTCACTGAGATTATTATCTCACCATGCTCTGTAAATTTTACAGCATTGCTTGCCAAATTCATAAGAACCTGACCAAGACGAAGAGGATCACCCACAAGGTTAAATGGGACATGCTTATCAATCTCAAAGACAAACTCCAGCCCCTTCTCTTCAGCATTAAATCCAATTGAGTTGACAAGATGGCTTAAAACATCTTCAAGATCAAAATCTATTGACTCAATCACCAATTTTCCAGCATCAATCTTGGAAAAATCAAGAATATCGTTAATAAGATTAAGAAGAGTGTTTGCAGAGCTTAATATTTTATCAAGATAATTTACCTGCTTTGGCGATAGCTCCGTCTTTTTCATAAGATGAGCCATACCAAGCACCCCGTTCATTGGAGTTCGTATCTCATGGCTCATGCGGGCTAAAAAATCACCCTTTGATGCGTTGGCAGCCTCTGCGTTTTTCATAGCCTCAATAAGCTCACGCTGCATTATTTTATGGCTACTCATATCCATTGCAGTAAATAGATAACCTCTAAGGCTGCCTCGTGCATTGTAAAATGGGGTGATCGAAAGATTAATAGGAAGAAGTGAGCTATCTTTTTTTATGTATGTCCAATAGCTACTTTCAAAGATTTTCTGTTTAACATACTGATCAAAAACCTCAATTGGATCAAAGCAGGCTAATTGCGTGGAGTCTGAACCTACACCACTTGAAAAGTCTCTTTTTATATCTCTATTTGCAAATGCAAAGAGCTTTTCACCGTGCGATAGAATCTCCTCCTCAAGATGAAGAGCTGATATGTTGCACTTTCCAACCATCTCATCTTTGCTATAACCCAAAAGAGTGGTTGCACCAGGGCTAAATAGCGTTATTGTTCCACTAAGATCAGTTGCAATTATAGATAGTTGAGTTGCCCCATCTAAAACAGCCTGACGCTCAGAGTTGGCACGCTGAAATTTACGAAGCATCTTCTCTGTCTCTTCAAACTGCTTTACAACAAGTTTTGCAGTGATATTGGCAGCATCTCGTGCAACCTTAATCTCTTCACGGAGCATAAGATTTTCTGCCATCAGATACTCTATAGTTGGGGAGGTTGATATTTTAGGTAGGAACATCGGTAATCTCTTTATAAAATTATCAGATTATTTTTAGTGCACAGAGCAGACCATGCAAGGATCAAATGATCTTACAACATGACCCGCCTCAATAAGGCTATTTAGATTTTTGATTGGAGTTCCAATAAGAGCCTCTTCCCATGGACCTCGAAGTTTATTGGCATCTCGTGGCGAGCCGTTCCAGGCAGTTGGTGTAATTATTTGATAGTGGCTTATCTTGCTGTTTCTTATAGAGACCCAATGACCTAACGCCCCTCTTGCTGCCTCTATCATGCCTGCACCATCGCCATCTGGAATATCTTTTATGCTGTTATAAAAAGGGGCTTTTCGGTTTACCATCAACTCATCTAACCACACCTCCATTATTGACAACAGAGCCACTGGACGAACAATGCGTGCAAGCTGCCTTACCATTGCATTTACTCCGTTTGATTTTACCATATCTTGAAAAAGGGGGTTGCCTTGAATAATCATCTCAGCAAGGGGACCCGTCTCTGCTGGAAGACCATCATAGCGTGGAGCTTTTGTCCATGAGTATTGCTCACCGCTATTGCCAGAGGCGTATGGCTTTGTTGTCCCTTTAAATGGGTGGAGCGAGCCAATCGGCTTTGATGGTTGGATTGTGTTTGTAGATTGGGCTTGAATCTCAACAAAAGATGATGGTTCATACCATGAATGCGATATATCCTCTGAAATTTTAGCTTGATTAAAAGGCTCAACTGAAACACCTCTTGCAAATCCAGAGGGGATAAATCGTTTGCGATATTTTAACCCATCTGACTCTAAAGCATATTTATCTTTAGTAGAATTATCTTTTGAAGTTGCAGATCGAGCAGATTCAATTGGTTGGACTGTTGTGGATTCTGGCAAAAGAAGATTGCCAAACGAGATAAAATTTTCAACCCCTTTTCCAATCTTATCTATGCCAGTAGCCATGCAAAATCGCAAAAAAAAGCCAACCTCGCTCTCTTTTTGTCTCTGGCTCTCATCAAGCCATCTTAGAAGTTTTTTTACACTTGTAATGCTATTCCATCGATCAATCGAGCAGCCAAGAACACGTTTTTCATACCAATTTTTAAAATTTTTGATAATTAGGCGACACTGCAATATTTTGTGAATCTCTGGAATTGATGTAACACCACCTGGCACCATAAATGATGTGTGGGGCCACTGCCCCCCAATAATTGCAATTATCTCAATTAGCTTTTTGCTCTCTCTTATGACATCTTGAGCAGAGCTTCCTTTAAGTGGAGAGTAGCGTCTAAAGGCATCTTCAAACATTGCATGTTTGCTGTACACCTCATGGTTGGCAAAATCTGACATATACATAAGGATAGATTGGCGAATATCACTCTGGATCGTCTCTGCCATAAGAGCAAGGTTAGATAGTCGTATTGCATTATCAGGAACAGAAATCCCAGTAAGGACATCTAAAACTCCAACCGCAGCAGTAAGGTGGCTTAAACTGCATATCCCGCATATTCTTGGGGTTATCACAAGACCATCTAACACCCCTCGCCCAACCATCATATCCTCAAAACCGCGATACATTGTGCCACAGCTCCAAGCATCTGTAATAACACCATCAGTTACATCAACGTGAACCTCAAGATCACCCTCAGCCCGATTGAGTGGTATATTAATCCGTTTGATAATATTTGACATGGCGAATCGCTCCTTAAAATTTATACAATAAAAATCTATTTTGAAATAATTACACTTTTGAGCTTCGCTTTTTAAGACGATCTGGTGCTGCCTCTGCTGCCATACTTTTATAGACCATGTAGTGGGCACGATTTACACCCCTTGGAAGCTGAATAGGAATCCCCTCAATATTTGGAGTGTAGAAAAATGGCGTGGTTCGTGGAAACTCTGGGTCTGTGCAGCCAAAACATGGAACCCCAGCCCTTGGTTTAGATGATTGGTTATTCCAAAGTAGTTTATTGCAAGGACCAGGAACAAGGGGACCCGCACACCCCATGTGAAAAAAAAGGCACCCCATCTCTCCAAAATCAGACTCCTCAATTCTATATTCGTGATACTCGTTGCGAGTACACCCCTGATGAACCATTGTGCTATACCACTCAACAGGTCGTTGATACTCATCTAACTCAAATACCGCACCACTTGCAATTGCCATTAAAGTTCCAGATATAACATCATGGTGGCATGGACAACCCGCAAGGTTGATAACAGGGCTACCAGATAGAGAGACAAAATTTTTGCCAAGAAATCCACCCCTTTTTCGTTTGCAAAATTGAAGACCAGTAGCCTCTATGGCGTGATCAACCCCAAATCCGCCAAATGCAGCACAAGTTCCAACAGCAACAACATAACGGGCATTAGTGGCAAGGGCATGAAAAATATCTTTTTTAGGGTGTCCATCTTTTGTGTCAAACATTCCAGTTCCAGCAGGACCACGAATTATTGCCCCTTCAAGTATTAAAATATCTAACGGCGTTTTTTTGCTCAAGATGCTATCAGTTAGCTCAAGGTGCTCATTTGCTGAGATGTTTGATAGCGATGGGTGCCACAAAAGTTCAATATCAAGATTTTCAAACATATCGTTGATGTCTAAAATCTCACTGCTAAAAAGAGAGTAGGTATCTCCGCCACAGCCTCCGCTCTGCATCCAATAAACTGTTGTCATAATAGGGGGCCTCCTTTGGTGGTGGCATGTTCCACTATTTTTTGACCAAGCATCTTAAAAATAATATTGTGAACAGGTAACATAGAATACCAGTAAACTCTTCCAAGCAGACCGCGTGGGTGAAAATGGGCAATCTGAACCATTACTCCAAACTCTGATTGAATATCAAACTCAAGCCACGCTTTGCCGGGCAGCTTCATCTGGGCAGCTAAAAGCAGACGTTTTCCATCTTTTATATCTGCAACTTTCCAAAAATCAACAGCATCACCAACCCTTAAATTAGTAGTTGATCTTTTGCCCCTGTTTAGCCCAACACCACCTGATAATTTATCAATAACGCCTCTTATCTCCCATAAAAAGTTAAATGCAAACCAGCCATTTTCTCCGCCAAGCGAGCAGATAGATGCAAATAGTCGATCTTTTGAAATTTTACCAATTGAAAACTTACGTATATCTCTTAGCACTGCACCAGCACTCTCACCAACACCAGCTGGAGAGTCAAGCTCTTTAAGCTCACAACTTTTATCCTCAGAGCTATCACACCAGCGACTAATAACCTCTCTATGCTCCATCTCATCAATAGCACGTTTAACAGCCTCATTAAATGGCATTGGTTTTATATTTGAAAAATATCTTTGAGCATTATCATTGAGCAAAATAGTCTCTGATTTAAGCCCCTCAATAAGTGCTGCTGCCATTTTTAAAGGAACTGGAGTAAAAAGAATGAGCCAATATGATGAGAGTTTTGGAGTTAAAAGAGGCACTGGAATTAAGATACGCTCAAGACCCATAACCTTTGCTGTCTGCTGCATCATCTGCCCAAAGCTCATAGGTGCACTGCCTATATCAACTATAAGATCACCTTTAATATCAGCATAAATCGCAGAATGAAGGTAGGCAAGAACATCGTCAATCGCAATTGGCTGAGTAATTGTATTGACCCATTTAGGAGTTATCATAATCGGTAGTTTATGGATAAGATGGCGAACTATCTCAAAGCTGGCACTGCCTGAACCTATGACAACCCCTGCTCTGAACCAGATTGTCTGTATCTTATCTTTATGAGCACTTAAAATCTCTCCAGTCTCAATTCTGCTCAAAAGATGGCTGCTTGCACTCTCTTTTGCACCAAGACCACCAAGATATATTACCCTTTTTACTCCAGCAGCAATAGAGGCATCTCTAAAATTTTCAGCACTTATTCGATCTTTTGATTTAAAATCACCATCTTTGCTACCCATTGAGTGAATAAGATAAAATGCTACATCAATATTTTGAAGTGCAACTTCAAGAGATTTAGGCTCAAATGTGTCTGCCTCAACTATCTGAAGCTCCCCTTGCCTCTCTTTTGCAAGAATTGAAGCATCAAGCCTATTTTTATCTCTTACCATAAGGCGGATATTGAGATCATGCTGATTTATCAGAATTTGTTTTAACCTTCTACCCACATAGCCAGTTGAACCAGTTATCAATACATTTTTTTTCATGGTTGAATTATCTCCATAATCTCAAGAATTTATTTAATATTTCGAGGCTTTACGCCATTTTGTGGACATAAGTCTGATATGACGCATCTGTTGCAATTAGGAGATACAGGACGACATGTTCCCTGTCCAAATGTAACCAAAATAGTGTTGACCTCCTGCCAATGTTTAAGAGGCAACCTCTCTCTTAGAGCCATCTCTGTTTGTAGCGGTGTTTTGGTCTTAACATAACCCCATATATTCATAATTCTATGAACATGGGTATCAACGCAAATAGCATCTTTTTGAAAAGCAACATTAAGAACAAGACTTGCTGTTTTTCGACCCACACCAGGAAGGGTTAAAAGAGCCTCAAGCTCGTCTGGAACTTGACCATTAAACCTTTTTAGTGCATCTGGAAGTTTTGATAAATAGCCCGCCTTTGCCTGATAAAATCCAACAGGGTAGATAAGCTCTTTGATCTCATCTATTGATAATTTTGCAAGAGCTTTATAATCAGGTGCAACCTTAAAAAGCCTCTCTGATGCCTTTGCAGTGGTCTCATCTTTTGTCCTTGCAGATAAAATTGTTGCCACTAAAACCTTAAATGGATCACGAGTTTGAACAGCTACAAGCTCCACAACAGGAACTTTATAGGTTGCAATCTCGTTACGCAACTTTTCAAGAAAAAGCGATATATCGATCTCCATAAATTTCACACAATCTCCATATTTTGATTAAAAGATTGGCTATCTGTTTGGTCAAAAATTTTTGAATCAAAGATTTTATTTCCATCAAAATCCAATATAACAGCTCTAATTTTTGGGCTATAATCTAACGAACTATTTAGGCTCTTTAAAGCCTCAGATGCAAATCTATCAGCAGATTCAACAATTTTGCTGCCAACATAATCTATAACCTTAGGATAATCAGGATAGATGTAGCTAAAGGCGTGGCGGGCTGTGTTTGCATTTGCGATATTTTGGGAAAGTTCATAGGAGTCAGTTATGCTCTTTGCCCAGTTTGATAAATTTTTCATAGTAAGCTCTGACTTTGCAGCGTGAGTATGGGCAAATCCCATAGCCATCTTTACAGCCTTGCCAAAAAAGACCACAATTGAAACATCTATTTTTGTATCCTCTTTTATTGCAGCTTCAATTGAGGCTTGCAATGATGCCTGGAAAAAATCTCCAATCTGAATAAAAGCCTCATCTGGTAAATCGGGAAAAAGCAGCATTGCAACCTTCTCACTTCTTCTGCCTGTTGTAAATACAAGTTTTGCATCTTTATCTTTATGGGCATTTTTATCTTTATGGGCATCTGCTCTATTATTTGTGGCTAAATCTCTTGTTGCCAACGCAACTGATACTCCTGATTTTATTGTTGCAATGTAGGCTGAGTGGGACATTGGCTTTACAATTCCAGTAGTGCCAAGTATTGATATTCCGCCCAAAATTCCAAGTCTCTCATTTAGAGTCTTTTTTGCAAGCTCCTCCCCTTTTGGGACAAACACCTCAACATCTACAACTACACAGTTTTTATCTTTTAAAATAGATTTAAGCTCTTTATCATTTTGGCGAAAGAGCTGGCTAAAGATATCTAATATCGCCTCTTTAATCATCTTTTTAGGACCAGAATTAATAGCATGATTTCTCGGCAAAACCTCAAGACCCGGCTTAGTTACAACCCCAACCCCTTTTCCGCCCTTTATGTTAATCTCAACTAAAGGCGGTTGACTCTGCTCATTGCCAACTTTGATAGAGCTACTTATCGAGACCGTTGCACCTATCTCAGCCTTATGCGTAACATCAGGGTCATCGCCAGCATCTTTTATCACAATAGATTGAGTGCTATTTTCCGATATTTTTTTAGTCGAACTAATAGCAATTGAGAGATTTTCTCCACTTAAAGATCGTATAACCACATTTTGGAAGGCTTCTTTTTTTATTAAATATAAGAGAGCTGCTTTTGTGGCTGCTGCTGCTGCTGCTCCTGTTGTAAATCCTGATCTAAGCTCTTTTGAGGACATATTTAATCTTTCATCAATTTTTTATCAAAGTTTTTAGGGCTGTAAATTTTTTGTAGAGACGAACGAGCATACGTCTCTACGTTTTAAGTAAATATCTAATTTACGACATTGAACAGTGAATTTAATAAAACCAAATTTTACCCTACAACGCCGCCAATGCAGATAGAGCTGCATCGTAGTTTGGCTCTTGTGATATTTCTGGCACCTGCTCTGTGTAGGCTATGTTTCCTGATTTGTCGATAACCACAAGTGCTCTTGATAAAAGCTCAGAGATTGGACCTGTTGTTATAGTTACGCCGTAGTTCTGCCCAAAACTTCTATCTCTAAAGACTGATAAAGGGATAACATTTTTAAGCCCTTCAACCTCGCAAAATCTTGAGTGGGCAAATGGTAAATCGCCTGAAATGCAAAGGACAACTGTATCAGCCTGCTCTGATGCAACCTTGTTAAAACGGCGTGTTGATGCAGCACAGACAGGTGTATCAATGCTTGGAAATATATTTAATACAACTTTTTTGCCAGCAAAGCTCTCTAAGCTGACATTAGCAAGATTTGTCCCCACAAGGCTAAATGATGGTGCCTTGCTCCCCTTTGCTGGAAGCTCTCCAATAGTCTCAATAGGATTGCCTTTTAACGTGATTTTAGCCATGTTTTCTCTCCTTATTTTTAGCGTTTTTTAAAATAATTCTTGTTATGAATATAAAGTTAGATAAAATGCTTTTCTTTTTCATAACAGAGTTTTATTAAAAAATACCACTCATACTCTTATAAAACAAGGAGCACCATGTCATTTTTTATTCTTTATATTGTTTTAGGGGCTGTTGCTGGAGTTCTTGCTGGACTTCTTGGAATTGGGGGCGGAATTGTGATTGTCCCAATGCTCACATTTATATTTACAGCACAAGGTGTAGCACATGAGCATATCTTGCATATTGCACTTGGGACATCGCTTGCAAGCATTCTATTTACATCAATATCAAGCCTAAAGGCTCACCATAAAAGGGAGGCTGTCTTGTGGAGCGTGCTCTTTAGCATAACACCAGGAATTTTTATCGGAACATTTACTGGAACATGGGTAGCCTCCATGTTATCTACCAATTTTCTTAAAATCTTTTCAGGCACATATCTTATCTATGTTGCAACACAGATGGTTATGGGTATAAAGCCAAAACCCTCCAGAACTATCCCTAAGAGGGCTGGCATGATTTTGGTTGGCAGCATTATTGGTATCTTTTCAAGTCTTGTTGGAATTGGCGGGGGGACTCTTTCTGTTCCATTTTTGCTTTGGTGCAACCAATCAATGCACAAGGCTATTGGAACTGCTGGAGCAATTGGTTTTCCTATCGCTGTTGCTGGAGCTTTAGGCTATGTTGTTAATGGGCTTGGAGCTGAAAATCTTCCATCTTATAGCATTGGGTATGTCAATCTGATTGCACTTTTGGGAATTGTGATTGCAAGCGTCTTTACCGCACCTTACGGGGCTAAACTTGCCCATGATCTTCCTGTTGATAAATTAAAAAAGATATTTGCATTTTTGCTCTATTTTGTTGGTATAAGAATGATGTGGTCGGCTATTTTCTAAAAAGTTACAACAGGCTCTTTTAATATCAAGGATATAGCCTCTTCGCTGGTCTTGGCAATCTCTGGAAATTGAAAGGTTAGCCCTGCAATCTGACGCAAATTTTCACCTGTTCTAAGGATAAGTCTTGCAAGATCGCCTTCAGCAAAGACCGAGCGTTTTACCACATCTTCCCACGGCTCATTTTGTGCCCAAGAAAAGATAGTGGCTGCTGGTTGAAGATAGAGATTTGGAGCATCAAAACCTTTACGGATTAACCTGCCTGCAAATGGTCTTAACCCCTTTCTTAAATCTAAAAACTCCCGTGTTAGGAGCTTAGGAAGGGCATGTTTTAACATGCTCTCATCGTCAAACTCCTTTTCATTGACAAAAGATGCCATGATTGCAGCAAAAAGAGCTGGATCGTTTTGTGGAAGAAGCCCATGTTTTAGGCAGTATGCAACCATAAGAGGTGCGTCAATTCTGAGCTTTGATGCCCAAATTCCATCGTCAGTCAAAGAGCCATCTTCAGTTACAAAACCCTCTTCTTGTAAAAAGTCGAGATGAGCAATAAAATCTTCCCAAAGGTGCTCAAGTTCATAACCATAAACCTTTCTTGCATATTTACCCTGTTTTCCACGATTGAGCATATATGATGCAAACGATTTTTTAAGCAATCCTCGTATCTGCTCTGGTGAGTGGGAGAGCAGAAGATTTAGAACCATTGAAAAATCAATTCTAATCTGGCTTTGAATATCAACAGGAGGAGCAGAGACCATACGGGCTGCATGGTTTAAATCCATAAATTTTCCGGGCAATAAAATTGCAAATCCAATATTATCCATTCCCCGCCTTCCTGCTCTTCCTGTCATCTGCTGAAATTCGCTTGCTGTAAGAGGCAAAAAATCTGAGCCGTTGAATCTGTCAGAATTTAGGATAACAACGCTTCTTGCAGGAAAATTTACTCCAGCCGCAACTGTTGATGTTGCAAACATGGCATCTAAAAGCCCTTCAGACATCAAAGTCTCAACCACAACTTTCCATGCTGGCAGATGCCCGCTATGGTGCGATGCAGCAGCAGTCTCTTCAACCTGCTCGCGTTGGGCGTGGCGTTCAAGATGGGGCGTTATAGAGACAAGCTCCCCCATTCGTTTAGCCAATGCAGCTTTGCGTTCAGGCTGTGCTGAGATAAGGTGCGTGTTGCAAAGCCTTATTGCACCATCGCAATCAGAGCGTGATTTTAAGAAAAATATGGCTGGCAAAAGATCAAACTGTTTTAATACTCGCAAAATGTCAGAAAATCGTGGTAACCTTCCTGGCAGCGATATTTCAGGTGGACTTGGGTCTTTTAAAAACTCTAAAGTTTTTTTGTGCAAAAGAGCTGTTTTGCCCGGTTGATGAGCGTTTTTTAAAAGTGGCTGAAGAGTTCCAGATGGGTGAAAAAATAGTGGATATAGCGGAACAGGGCGGCGGCTCTCTTGAATTAAATGGCACTTTTTACCACGTATTGCCTCAAGCCAGCCAGCAATGTGATCAGGGTTACCAATTGTGGCAGAGAGCATAAGAACCGGAATCCTTACAGGCAGATAGATGATGATCTCCTCCCAAACAACCCCTCGCTCCTCATCGCCTAAATAGTGAGCTTCATCTAAAATGACAAGATCGCAATTTAAATCCTCGCCTGTGTGCATAGCATCATAGAGCTGATTTCTAAGGATCTCTGTTGTGCCAATAATTATTGAAGCATCAGCATTCTCTTTTGTGTCTCCAGTTAAAATTCCAACCCTATTTTTCCCAAATGTCTTTGAAAACTGCCCATAAATTGAGTTTGTAAGGGCTTTTAAAGGTGTGGCATACCACACCTTTGCATTTTGAGTTGAGTTTGGCTGATTTGACTCAATAATTGCCTCTGCTGCCCGCTCTGCAATCCACGTTTTACCTGCCCCTGTTGGTGCTGTAACAAGGCAATCTGAGTGCTTAATTGCATCAAGTGCTTTTAGCTGAAATGAGTCTGGTAAGAATGGTCTTTTTTCTGGAACACCAATTCTTGAAAAGACGCTGTTTAGCTCAATATCAGCATCTGGCTTTATGAGTATCTTTTTTTCGTTATCAGGTTTTCTTCTGATTTTATATTTTCGTGTTTTCATAAGTTGGCATAAAAGCATAAAATATTGAATCTTGCAACCAAATTGAATTTAAGAGAGCCTTTGGTATAACTTTTTGGATAAGTTGGGTAAGGGTAAAATCTTTAGAATTGCTGCATGATTTAATAAAGATATTGAAAAAGTGCTCTTTTCTGCATATATTAACCAGCTCTATCTATGGATTTTAATAGTTTATTTCTGTTTTTGTGCCAATCAATATCGAAGAATAACAAGGAGAAAAGAAGAATGTGCCGTCTGTTTGCACTTACAAGCAAGGACCCGCTCTCTCCAATGGAGGCGATAAAGGCTCTTGATGTTATGAAAGAGGGGCATGATGGTTCTGGGGTAGGTATTCTGCTTCGTGATTTAGGTGGACCATTTGAAGAGATGAAAGATGCACCCATACTTTCTGGCATTTTTAGTGAAGAGGGGATAAGAAGACTCGATTTTTTTATGATGGAACAGGGCTTTATGACCAAATATAAGATGAGCATAAAAGTTCCAAAAACTAAAATGGAGGGAGTCCCTAAAAGAGGTCTATACCTTTTGCGTGCCTATGAGTATCCTGAATCTTGGGATAACCTTGATCAAGATGAGCTTGCCACCAGACTTATGATGACACGCCTAAAAATACGCGAAATGGGTGAAGAAAAAGATGACATGATTGTTTTCTCCTTCTGGCCCGATACTATTATGATTAAAGAGCTTGGAGACCCGCTTGAGATTGCCCGCTATCTTGGACTTGATAGAAAAGAGCTAAAGGCAAGAACCATAATGGTTCAAGGAAGGCAGAACACCAATTATGCTATCAACTTGTATGCTTGCCACCCATTTTTTATAAAAGGCTACTCAACCATGACCAATGGCGAGAACACAGCTTTTATACCTATTAAAGATTTTTTATTAAGCAGAGGTTTTCCGGGTTATACAGGCTATCAGTCTGATTCAGAGGTATTTACCCATATTTTACACTACACAATGTCAGGTTTAGGGCTTGGATTAGATGCCTACAAGCATGTTATAACGCCTCTTCAAGATAAAGGGGTTAATGAGCACCCTGATTCTCTTTTTTTAAGCCATCTTAAAAAGTCGTGCAGGCAGTTGATTATTGATGGACCCAATTGCGTAATTGGAACTTTACCTGACAACACAATGTTCATGGCTCAAGATAGAAAAAAATTAAGACCCGGGGTTGTAGGCGGAAGAGATGGCATGTTTGCATTCTCTTCAGAGATATGCGGGCTTGATGCTGTGATTCCAGATAGAGATAAGAGCAAAGATATTCAACCAATGCACCTTGATACAGCCATTGTAGGACCAGATCGTCAGGAGATAAAAATATGTCGTCAAACAGAACCATTAAACCTTCCTCTTTAAGCCTTAGGGATCTGCCATGGCAGATAGAGTGGAACAAAGATAGATGCACTTTATGTGGACAGTGCACTGCTGTCTGCCCTGTTCGGGCAATTGAGCTTGCTGTTTTTAGAAAGAGAAACATTGCAGCTATAAATCCTTCCAATCTTCTTAACTCTTCAGAAAAAAGAGAGCTTTCTCAATTTGAAACTTATTATGGAATTAAACAGAAAACAACAATTGCAGAGGCGTGCGTTGGGTGTGCTATGTGCTCAATGGTCTGTCCAAATGATGCAATTGCACCTCACAGAAACTCAGAGATTGACAGGTACCGTTTTCATATAAATCAAGATGGTGAGCCACGAAAACGGGGGGGAAGAAGAAATGCCACAGATTCCCTGCTTGATAGAATAAAATTTATAAGAATATCAATGCTTACAGACCCAGCTCTTGATGCTGGACGCCATGAGTTTGAGCTAAGAACCCTGCTTGGAAGGATTCTGCCGCCTAAAGAGAATATGCAAAGATTAAGAAACAACGGCTGGATTCCCCCTGTTCGTGAGATTTATCCTCTTATAATTGGCGGTATGTCTTTTGGAGCACTCTCTCCAACAATGTGGGAGGGGCTTCAGATGGGAGTAACATATCTAAATGAACAGCTTGGAATGCCTGTTAGAATGTCAACTGGTGAGGGAGGGTGTCCTCCAAGACTTCTTAAAAGCAGATTCTTAAAATATGTGATTTTGCAGATTGCAAGTGGCTATTTTGGCTGGGACGAGATTATCCATGCAATTCCACACATGAAAGAGGATCCTTGTGCTATTGAGATTAAGTATGGTCAAGGTGCAAAACCAGGAGATGGTGGGCTTTTGATGTGGCATAAGGTTAATAAACTTATTGCAGCAATCAGAGGTGTGCCTCAGGGTGTGAGCCTTCCAAGTCCTCCAACGCACCAGACCCAATACTCAATTGAAGAGTCTGTTGCTAAAATGATTATCTCAATGTCAATGGCGTGGGGTTTTAGGGTTCCTGTTTATCCAAAAATATCAGCATCTTCAACATCTCTTGCTGTTTTAAATAACTTAACAAGAAATGACTACGCCTCAGCCCTTGTAATTGATGGCGAAGATGGCGGAACAGGTGCTGCATATTCAGTCTCTATGGATCACATGGGACACCCAATTGCATCTTGCATTCGAGACAACTATCTAAACCTTGTCAAACTTGGAAAACAAAATGAGATTCCAATATTTGCTGGCGGTGGGATTGGCAAAAACGGCAACCTTGCAGCCAATGCAGCAGCACTTATCATGCTTGGTGCAAGCGGGGTTCAGATTGGTAAATATGTGATGCAGGCAGCAGCAGGCTGTATTGGCACTGAGACAGATAGATGCAATATGTGCAACACTGGTGTCTGTCCTAAAGGTATTACATCTCAAGACCCAAGACTCTACAGACGGCTTGACCCTGAAGATGTTGCTCAAAGAGTTGTTGATCTCTTTGTCTCATTTGATATTGAACTTAAAAAAATAGTTGCCCCATTAGGACGTTCAACATCTCTTCCTATTGGTATGTCTGACGCACTTGGTATTGATGATTATCAGGTGGCACAGCGACTCAATATCAAATATGTGGTTTAGGAGAAATTTTTAAGATGAATACAAATACATTTTATGTAAATATACAGGGAAAACAGGGCGAAAAAAGGATCCCCTCTCGCGTTCTTGAGGAGATGATTCAGACTGCTGTGGAGCAGGGTCATAGGTCTATTGAGGTTCATGCTTACGGTCAGCACGGAATTGGAGGAAGGCTCTGGAGAGCGGGCAACGGCAAGATCAAGATCAGGATTCAAGGGCACTCTGGTCAAAGAACAGGCTCGCTTGGATTTGCCAACACTGAAATTGAGGTGATGGGTCCAGCTTCAGATGATATTGGCTGGCTCAATGCTGGTGCTGAGATTGTTGTTCATGGCAATGCATCAAATGGGGCTATGAATGGAGGGGCACAAGGCAAGGTCTATATTGGTGGCAATATTGGTGCTCGCGGCATGACCATGACCAAACGCAACCCTCGATTTGATCCTCCTGAGTTGTGGGTTCTTGGCTCTGCTGGGGACTACTTTGGCGAGTTCATGGCTGGTGGTATTGCTGTTGTGTGTGGTTACAATAAAGATACCCCTCCATTTAAAGAGGGTGAGCCTTGGAATCCAAATGCTCTTGGCTATCGCCCCCTTGTTGGAATGGTGGGAGGCAAGGTCTTTTGTCGTGGAGATGTTACAGAGTTTAGCAAAAGCGATGCAAAGGTTATACCCATAACTGACGATGATTGGGATTGGCTTTTAAAAAATCTTCATATTTTTCTTCAAAAGATAGATAAAATCGAGCTATTTTCAACCCTTTCGCAAAGAGCTGAATGGAGCCTTATCAGGGCAAAGACCCCTCAAGAGAAAATTATCGGAAAAGGGCGACTCTCAATGGGAGCTTTTCGCCAAAATGTTTGGGACAAAGAGCTTGGCAAAGGTGGGCTTATTGGTGATCTTCAAGAGGTTGAGCCAGGCACAATCCCATTAATTGCAAAAGGCGATTTAAGACGCATGATCCCTGTTTGGGAAAATGCAAAGTATAAAGCTCCATGTCAGGCAAACTGCCCAACTGGCATTCCAGTTCAAGAGAGATGGCATCTTATCCGTCAAGGTCTTGTTGATGAGGCTGCTGTAATGGGTCTTCAATATACACCTTTTCCAGCAACTGTTTGTGGTTATCTCTGTCCAAGTCCATGTATGGCATCGTGCACAAAAAATCTCCAATACATACCACCAGTCAATGTCAGATTGCTTGGTCGTGCTGCTGAAAATACAGAGATTCCTTTAACTGCCCCAAAAAGTGGCAAACGTGTTGCTGTGGTTGGAGCGGGACCTGGCGGCATCTCTGCTGCTTGGCATCTTACTCTAAAGGGGCATGAGGCAACTCTGTTTGATGAATCAAAAGAGATTGGTGGAAAAATATCATCTGTAATTCCAAACTCAAGGATACCTCAAGAGACGCTTCAAAAAGAGCTTGATCGGGTAAAAAAGCTCATTTCAGATATAAGGCTTGAGCAAAAAATTACCCCTAAAAACTTTCAGAAGATACGGCAGGAGTTTGACTACGTTATTGTTGCTGCTGGTGCAAAAAAGCCAAGAATGCTGCCTGTTTCTGGCATTGAGTTTGCTCTTTCTGCTTTTGATTTTTTATCAAAAGCAAAGCAAAATCAGGTTGGATTAAAAGATGGTAAGCTAAAGCCTTGTAAAAAAGTTGTGATAATTGGTGCTGGAAATGTGGGTTGTGATGTTGCAACTCAAGCTCACAGGTTGGGAGCTGAGTCTATCACCTTGATTGATGTTCAAAAACCCGCAGCATTTGGCAAAGAAAAAGAGGATGCCCAAGAAGTTGGTGCAATATTTCGCTATCCATGCTTTACACGAGAGATAACAGCCAAAGGGGTAATTCTTGATGATGGAGAGCTGCTTGAGGCTGATACTGTTGTTGTCTCAATTGGTGATGTTCCAGATGTTGATTTTATTGGAAAAGATGTTGCAATCTCTAATGGATTTGTATCTGTTAATGAGTTTAATCAGACCTCTGATCCTACGCTATTTGCAATTGGCGATATTGTTGGACCGGGACTTTTAACTGACGCAATTGGTGCAGGAAAGCGAGCTGCTGAAGCTATTGACAGCATAATTGCGGGAAAAGAGCCAGAGAATCTTGATACGCGCCAAGAGATTGATAAATCAAGAGTCTCCCTTGAGTACTTTAACCCAATGCTAAAGAGCTACAACTCTCTTAATGAGTGCGGATCAGAGTGCGCCTCGTGCGGTCGGTGTAGAGATTGTAGTATCTGCGTTCATGTCTGCCCAGAGGGTGCAATTGAGCGGGTTGAGTCTGAAGATGGCACTGTTAAATATAGAGTAAATCCAGAGAAGTGCATTGGTTGCGGTTTTTGCAAAGGTGCTTGCCCTTGTGGTATTTGGAATCTTATTCCCAATAAACCGATATAAAAAGTAAAATAAATTTTTGATTTGTTTTTTTTACTTTTAAAGGGCAATCTTTGTGGTTGCCCTTTTCTATGGAAACGCTCTTTAAATTGCTTGTAAACTTTAAATAATAAAAAGATAGATTAATGATTATAAAACAGACTGAATTTGTTAAAAGTGCTGTGAACCCCTCCCATTTTCCAGAGCCTGAGTTCCCTGAAGTTGCTTTTGCAGGGAGATCTAATGTGGGGAAATCTTCTCTAATAAATACAATACTTAACCGTAAAAACTTGGTAAAGACAAGCTCTAAACCAGGGTGCACTCAGCTAATTAACTTTTTTAAGATAAACAACAACCTCTTTTTTGTTGATCTTCCAGGATATGGATATGCTAAGGTATCAAAAGAGATTCGCTCTAAATGGGGAGATATGATTGAGCGTTATCTTCGCCAAAGAGCCAATTTAATGGGGGTTGTTCTTCTTATTGACATAAGAAGAGAGCCTCAACAAGAGGAGTTTCAACTGATGGAGTGGCTTGTTAATAGAGGGATTCCATGTTTGAGGGTGCTTACTAAAGCTGATAAACTATCGCATCAAAAGCAGATAAATCGCATAAATGAGATGTCAAAGATTCTGATGTGCAAAAAAGAGGATATTATCCTATTTTCTGCAACATCAAAGCAGGGAAAAGATGATATATTGCAGGAGTTAAATACTCTTTTTAATGGGGGGGCAAGCAGTGGAAGTTAATAACCAAAATCAAGGGTTTAGATCAGGATTTATTGCCATTGTAGGTGTTCCAAACGTAGGAAAATCTACCCTTCTTAATCGAGTTATTGGGGAGAAAATCTCCATCACATCAAATAAACCACAAACCACACGCGACAGAATTATTGGCATACTTGATCGTCCAATGTCTCAGATGGTCTTTGTTGATACACCAGGCATTCATAAGGCAAAATCGCTTCTTAACCGTAAGATAGTTGATCAGGCACTTGCAGCAATTGAAGATGTTGATGCTATTTTGTTTATGATAGATGCCTCTGCAAAGGCTGGCGACAAAGCAAGAGAGTCAGAAGAGATAATAATTAAGCAGCTTGAGGGCACAAAAAAATCTGTAATTCTTGCAATAAACAAGGTTGATACTATCTCAACTGATACTCTTTTACCACGTATCCAAGGGTGTGTAGCTCTGCACAACTTTAAAGCTGTAGTGCCAATCTCAGCAAAGAGTGGCTTGCAGATAGATGAGCTACTTAACGAGGTTGAAGCTACTCTTCCAGAAGGTCCAAGACTGTTTCCAGAAGATACATTGACCGATCTTTCAGAGAGATTCATTGCTGGTGAGATGATTCGAGAAAAGGTCTTTAGACTTACTGGCATGGAGATACCATACTCAAGTGCAGTAACAGTAGATTCATTTAAGGTTGAAAAGAGGCTAATTGTTATTCATGCAAGTATCCATCTTGATAAGGATTCTCAAAAGGGGATTGTTATTGGAAAAGGTGGGCAGATGCTAAAAAAGATAGGGGAGCAGGCAAGAAAAGATATTGAGCGTATGACAGGCTCTAAAGTCCTTTTAAAACTTCTTGTAAAGGTTAGCAAAAATTGGAGTAGTAGTGAGAGGATGTTAAGAGAGTTTGGATACTATACTACAAATATTACGAATAAAAGTTGAGAGTTATACAAATGAAGATGACCAAAATAATGATCATTGAAGCTGATCCAGATACAATAAAAGAGTTGAAGATACATTTAGGATATATAAATTGCGATATTGTATCTGTTGTTGATTCAGGAGAGAAGGCTCTTAAAGCCCTCAATATAGCCCAGCCTGATGTAATACTTATGGATATAGAGCTAAATATGGGGCGAAAAGCATTGTTAATGGAGGCTTCAGAGTGTGCAAAACAGATACGTAATTTGTATCATATCCCAATTGTTTTCATAGTAGGGGACTCTGTTGAGGGGTCTCTATCTAAGGTTGAGCTTGATTTCCCATTTGGCTATCTCTTGACTCCTATCTCAACAAGAGAATTAAAAGTTACTATTGACGTTGCAATATACACAGCAAAAATTGATGCAGAGAGGATAAAAGCTCAAAGCGATCTTAAAGATAGTGATGAGCGATACAAAACTCTTTTTGAAAATATAATATCTGGAATTGCCATATACAAGGTTATTGGTGATGGAGATGATTTTATCTTTCTTGATTTAAATAGAGCTGGTGAAAAGATTGAAAAACAAAAACGAGAAGAGCTTATTGGAAAGAGCATTTTTGAGGCACGTCCAGCTATTCGTGAGTTTGGATTAATAGATACATTTAAAAAAGTTATAAATACTGGAAAGCCTCACCAGCACCCTGTAAAGCTCTATCAAGACGATAGAATCAGCGGATATTACGACAATTATGTCTATAAGCTCTCTTCAGGTGAACTTGTTGTGCTATTTAGAGATGAGACTCTAAAAAAGAGGGCTGAAGAGGATATGAAAAGGCTTGAATCCCAGCTAAATCAGGCACAAAAGATGGAGGCAATCGGAACTATGGCTGGAGGAATTGCCCATGATTTTAATAATATTTTATTTCCAATAATTGGTTGTGCAGAGCTACTAATTGAGGATAGCAAAGAGGGGAGCACCCAAAGAGAGTTTTTAAACGAGATTCTAAGAGCTGGTAACAGGGCAAAGGAGTTAGTAAAGCAGATTTTAACATTTAGCCGCCAAGAGCACCATGAGGTTGCCCCATTATCTGTGTTGCCGATTGTAAAAGAGATAATTAAGCTATCACGAGCAATGATACCATCAACAATCGTAATAAAGCAAAATATCCCTAAAAGTTGCTGTATGGTTATGGCTGATCCAACACAGATGCATCAGGTCTTTATGAATCTGATTATCAATTCGTTTCATGCAATGGAAGATACGGGCGGAGTCCTTAGCGTTGGTATAAGCGAGTTTGAAAAGCCTTTTAACAATCTGTTTGCGGGCGGCTCTGACTTTGACTTTAGCGACCTCTCTACTGGAAGATATCTCTGCATTGAGGTTAGCGATACTGGTATTGGCATGGACCAAGTAGCACTTAAACGAATCTTTGAACCATATTTTACAACAAAAGAGATTGGTAAGGGGACAGGTCTTGGTCTATCTGTTGTGCATGGAATTGTTAAGAGTTGCAAGGGCAAGATTGTTGTAAATAGCGAGCCTGGAAAAGGTAGCACCTTTAAAGTATATCTGCCGTGTGTTGAGGAAAAAAAGGTTGATATGGTTGAATCTTCACCTATCAAGAGATATACAGGCAAAGAGACTATTTTGGTTGTTGATGATGAGCCAGTTGTTGTAAGGATGTTAAAGCTAATTCTTGAGCGGTCAGGTTATAAAGCCTTGATTCATACAGATAGCCTTGAGGCGTTAAAATCTTTTGGTCAAGAGCCAGAGATTTATGATTTAGTGATAACAGATTTGACAATGCCCGGTATTACGGGAGAGAAACTTTGTGCCTCAATCAAGATGATCAAGCCTGATATTCCAGTTATTCTCTGCACAGGTTTTAGCACAAAAGTCTCTGATTTGCAAAGCAGTGATTTTAAGATCGATAGAGTTATTATGAAGCCCATAATCAGCCAAGAGCTTCTCAAAACTGTGAGAGAGCTTCTTGACTCCATAGATTTTAAGAGCCAATAAAATCAAACTACCCTCGATTTTTTAAGACACGCCTTTATAAACTCCCTAAATAGCGGGTGTGGATTTGAGGGTCTTGATTTAAACTCAGGGTGAAATTGACAGCCTAAAAACCATGGGTGATCTTTTAGCTCCACAATCTCAACTAACTCACCGTCAGGCGATGTGCCGCTGATTATTAAGCCAGCCTTTTCAAGTCTCTCCTTGTATGCGTTGTTAAATTCGTAACGGTGGCGATGACGTTCTGAAATATTCTCCTCTCTGTAAGCTGTCATAGCAATAGTCTCTGGCAAAAGGTGGCACGGATAAGCCCCTAAACGCATTGTTCCCCCTTTATCTGAAGAGCTATCTCTTTTTTCCATCTTTTTTGTCTGCTCATCATACCACTCTTTCATCAGATAGATAACAGGGTAGGGGGTGTGCTCATCAAACTCTTCACCGTGTGCATCTTCCATGCCCGCAATATTTCGGGCAAACTCAATTACAGCCATGTGCATTCCAAGACAGATTCCAAAGAACGGGATTTTATTTTCCCGTGCATATTGAACAGCAAGGATTTTTCCCTCAACACCTCGTGAGCCAAAGCCTCCTGGTACAAGAATACCATCAGCACCAGAGAGTTTCTCTTTTAAGTTGTCGTGGTTAAGTGTGCCAGAATCGACAAACATCAGATTGACCTTTGCATCGTTAGAGACTCCGCCATGTGTTAGAGCCTCGTTCAGACTTTTGTAGGACTCTGTTAAATCAACATATTTTCCCACAATTGCAATGGTAACTGAATATCTTGGATTTTTGAGCCTCTCTACCATCTCACGCCACTCCTCAAGACGTGGTGCTCTTGCCCAGATATTGAGCTTTTGCAAAATTTTATCGCCTAAACCTTCGCTGTTATAGACAAGCGGAACTTCATAGATGCAGTCAACATCTTTGGCTGTAAAGACAGAATCTTTGTCAATATTGCAAAATAGAGCAATCTTTGATTTAATTTCAGGCGATAGATAGCGATCAGTTCGGCAAAGAAGAATATCAGGCTGAATACCAATGCTTCGTAGCTCCTTGACGCTGTGCTGGGTTGGCTTTGTTTTTAACTCTCCAGCAGTTCCAATATATGGAACTAAAGTAAGATGGATATAAATAACATTGCTCTTTCCAACATCAGCTCTAAATTGGCGAATTGCCTCTAAAAATGGCAAGGACTCAATATCACCAATTGTTCCGCCAATCTCAACAATAACAACATCAGCAGCATCAGATACAAGGGTAATGCACTTTTTTATCTCATCAGTGATATGGGGAATAACCTGAACAGTTCCGCCTAAATATTCACCGCGCCGCTCTTTTGTGATTACAGAGTGGTAAATTTTGCCAGTTGTAAAGTTGTTATTTTTGCCAATTTTTGCTGTGGTAAATCGCTCATAGTGCCCAAGATCAAGGTCAGTTTCAGCACCATCATCAGTTACAAAGACCTCACCATGCTGAAATGGATTCATTGTGCCTGGATCAACATTTATGTATGGATCAAGTTTTTGTATTGTTACAGTAAGACCTCGACTCTCAAGCAAGAGGCCTATGGCAGCAGAGGCTAAACCTTTTCCAAGTGAGGATAAAACCCCTCCAGTAACAAAAATATATTTAGTTGTATCTCCCATTTAAAGAAATAGCTCCTCTGGAAAAAGAGCACCAACTCCAAGCTCTTCCTCAATTCTGATAAGCTGATTGTATTTTGCGATTCTATCGCTTCTTGACATTGAGCCAGTCTTAATCTGCCCACTATTTACTGCAACTGCAAGATCAGCAATAAATGAGTCTTCAGTCTCGCCAGAGCGGTGTGAGATTACAGTTGTGTATCCTGATGTCTTTGCCATTAGAATTGTATCGAGAGTCTCTGTTACTGTGCCTATCTGGTTGAGCTTAATTAAAATAGAGTTTCCAACTCCATCTGTGATTCCTCTTCTGAATATATCAGGATTAGTAACAAAGATGTCATCGCCCACAATCTGAAGCTCATCGCCTAAACGGCTTGTCATCATCTGCCAGTTCTCCCAATCTTGCTCTGCTAAACCATCTTCAATTGAGCATAGTGGAAATTTGCTTTTTAGATACTCATAATAGTCAACAAGTTCTTCTGCTGAAAGCTCTTTTCCCTCTGATGCAAAAATATATTTGCCGTTTTTGTAAAATTCGCTTGCTGCTGCATCTAAGGCAATTCCAATATCTTTTCCTGCTCTGTAACCAGCAGCCTCAATAGCATTTACAATAAACTCAAGAGCCTCTTCATTTGATTTAAGATTTGGAGCAAATCCACCCTCGTCGCCAACTGCTGTGTTAAGAGATGCCCTATTTAAAATAGATTTTAGGCAGTGAAAGGTCTCAGCACCCATTCGGACAGCCTCAACTATTGATGTTGCACCATAAGGGACAATCATAAACTCTTGAATATCAAGGTTGTTTGGAGCGTGTGCTCCGCCATTTATAACATTCATCATAGGAACAGGAAGAACTCTGGCTGTTATCCCGCCAATGTGGCGAAAAAGTGAGATTCCAGCAGCATTAGCAGCAGCCCTTGCAGTAGCCATTGAGACACCTAAAATGGCATTTGCCCCAAGTCTTGATTTGTTCTCAGTGCCATCAATGTCAATCATAGTTCTATCAAGACCTGCCTGATCCATTGCATCAAATCCAATGATTTCAGGTGCAATCACCTCGTTGACATTGGCTACTGCATTCATAACACCTTTGCCTGCATATCTATTTTGTGAGTTATCTCTCATCTCAAGAGCCTCACGAGTTCCAGTTGATGCACCAGATGGGACAGCAGCTCTCCCCTTTGCCCCACATGCAAGCACAAGATCAACCTCAACAGTTGGATTGCCTCTTGAATCTAAAATCTCCCGTGCATTTACACTTATAATCTCAGTCATGGTATATCCTCATTTATTTAAAAATTTTATTTTAAAAAATCTATTTTCACCCAATTGGGCATATTAAGGCAATCTATTAACAAAAATCTTACATTTCGTCCACAAATCTTTTATCAGCCCGTACAAAATCTACATTTTTATCGATATTGTCAAACCAACCAGATTGTGAGTCAGTAAATGCGTCAAATATTGGCACATAAGGCTTTATATCTATAAGCGGAGTGCCATTTACCACATCAACCCCTTTGATGTAGATGGTGTTATCTTCAACCTTTAGAAGTTTAACAATTGATATTCCAATCTGATTCGGTCGTCTTGGTGCACGGGTAGCAAAAAGCCCACGTTTCACATTGTCAAGAAATGGTTTGACCTTTAAATTGTAACCATCAGATAGGTGAAAATGGTACAAAAGGATTATTCTTTCAAATCCATCTAAGTCATCTAAAGCCTCTTTATATTGAGGTAAAATTTCAATTTTACCTTCAAATTCTGATGCAGCAGCAGACTGTATTGGTGCCCCTTCACGCTCCTCGTGTGGTGAGTAAATAACTCCTATTGGGTTAAAAGTTATCATAAATATTTACTCCTTATCTATTTTTTGTCTCTCTTTTGGCAAAATAAGATTCATTGCCACACCTAAAATACCAGCAAGACCAATACCTTGAAGTGTAAACTCACCAGCAGAAAAGCTCATTCCACCAATACCAAAGACTAAAATGAGAGCAACAATAGTTAGATTTCTTGGCTCAGTTAGATTTTCACCAGATTGCACAAGTGTATTTAGCCCAATTACCATAATAGCACCAAAAAGGAGCAGCATAATTCCACCCATTACAGGTGTTGGAATAGTCTGAAGAAATGACCCAAGTTTACCAACAAAGGCAAGCAGTATTGCGGTTATTGCAGCCCATGTCATGATTGCTGGATTAAAAACTCGTGTTAGGGCAACTGCCCCTGTAACTTCTGAGTATGTTGTGTTTGGAGGTCCCCCTAAAAATGATGCAAAAGATGTTGCAATGCCGTCTCCTAAGAGGGTGTTTTCAAGACCTGGGTCTTTTACATAATCTTTTCCAGTAACACCGCCAATAGCAAGCACATCTCCAACATGTTCAATTGCTGGTGCAATGGCAATTGGAAGAATATAAAAGATCGCTTGAGCATTCCACTCTGGCATAACAAAATTAGGCATAGAGAACCAAGATGCCTTTGTAACTGCTGAGAAATCAACAATCCCAAATATGAGAGATAGAACATATCCAGTTACAATTCCACACAAAATTGGAATTAGTCTAATTATACCTCTGCCAAGAATAGATGCAAGCACAGTGGCAGTAAGAGATGCTAATGATATAATCAAAGCGGTTTTTTCTGGAAAAAGAACCATAGAGCCATCACCTGTTTTGCCCATTGCCATGTGAACAGCAACAGGAGAGAGGATAAGCCCAATAACCATAATAACAGGTCCAGTAACCACTGCTGGAAGCACTTTTTTGATAATTCCGCTACCCTGCCATCTAATCAAAAAACTTAATATAACATACACAACACCAGATGCACATAGACCGCACAAGGTTGCGGGCACTCCCCAAGTTTTGACCCCATACATAATTGGCGGAAGAAATGCAAAAGATGATGCAAGAAATACAGGCACTTTTCCTTTAGTAATTACCTGAAAAATGAGCGTTCCAGCTCCAGCCGTAAATAGAGCAACATTGGGATCAAGCCCTGTTAAAAGTGGCACAAGAACCAACGCTCCAAATGCTACAAAGAGCATCTGTGCACCTAAAAGCGAATCTTTGATTTTAAAGCTATAATCAGTTGATGATTGGTTTATATCTGACATTTACCGAATTTCCTTGTTTTAAATTGTTAATTTTTTACCCTAAGAAAAAGTCAATTGTTATAGAGCTATTTTGTTCCAAAAATTTTATCTCCAGCATCACCAAGACCTGGAAGAATATAACCAACATCATTAAGACGCTCATCAATAGCTGCAACATAAATATCAACGTCAGGGTGCTTTGCTTGAACTTTTGCAATCCCCTCTGGTGCTGCAACCAAAAAAAGCCCCTTAATATCTTTACAGCCAGCCTCTTTTAAAAGATCAATAGTGGCTATCAATGTTCCTCCAGTTGCAAGCATTGGGTCTAAGATTAGTGCTGTTCTCTCATCAATTGAACTTGCGATTTTCACATAATATTTTACAGGTTCGAGGGTCTCCTCATTTCTATAAAACCCAACAACGCTTACCTTTGCAGATGGAATAAGATCAATAACTCCGTCCATCATGCCAAGCCCAGCTCTTAAAATTGGGACAATAGTAATCTTTTTGCCCTTTATCCGTTCAACCTCAACACTGCCTGCCCAGCCTTGAATGGTCTGCTTTTCAGTCTCAATATTTTTTGTTGCCTCATAAGTTAAAAGCCTTGCGACTTCCGAGGATAGATCTCTAAAATCTTTTGTCGATATATCTTTTTCTCTCATCAGACCAAGTTTATGCTTTATTAGCGGGTGGTTCTGAACATAGACTGCCATGATGTTTATCTCTCCTTTTTGCTTTGAATCTCTGTTTGGTTAATTGATTAAGATTTAAACTTTTGCAAAGCTATAAAAATCTCTTCTTGATTCAACTTCTAATCTGGACTATTAAAAAAAGTTGATCAATTTATGAAATATGCCTTTAGGTAGTCAAGAAAAAAGAAAAATAAGATAATATGAAAAATATTCAAAATCAACCAATTGAGAAACCCCAGCCTATTGAAAACGACCAATCCATTGAGGTTGCTGTTGCCCTTCCATTAAATCAGACATTTACCTATAAAGTTCCTCCACATCTTGCAAATAGTGCAAAAATAGGAATGAGGGTTCTTGTGCCATTTGCCAGACGCAGGATTACAGGCTACATTCTTAGTAAAAAGATAGATAGCAACTCTGATACCACCTCCAATTGCAGCTATCAACCCAAACTGATCCTTGATCTTCTTGATGATATTGCCCTGTTTCCACCATCTATGGTTCAGTTCTTTAGGTGGATCGCCTCCTACTATATCCACCCAATTGGTGAAGTTATAAAATCAGCTCTTCCCTCTGGTCTTGAGAGCTATGATGTCTCTTTAGTGAGTGCAGCAAAAAAGGGGCTTGAAAAATTGGAGCAAAAACTTCTTACCCCTTCAGAGTCTTATGTGCTCAACCAGATTGGCTCATTAGATAAACTGGTTACTTTAAAATCTCTTACAGATAATAAAAAAGTCGATAGAGTCAATGGCTCTCCAAACGTAACTCACACATTGATAAATAAGATGGTTAAAGAGGGGCTAATTGAGATAACATCTGAACTAAAACAGGATAAAACAAATATCAAGATAGAAAAATTTATCTCAATAAATCCACTCTTAAGCCCCAATTTAGAGGGTTTATCAAAAAAGCGACAAGAGATTATTGATATAGTTACTAAATATGGTGAAATCTCTTTGAGCACTCTAAAAAAAGATGTCCCAACTGCACCAAAGCTGGTTACCCTTATGGCTGAAGCTGGCTATCTGATAGTCACTAAGAGGCAGGTATTTAGGGACCCATTTGGAGATTCTGTTGATCCTGATGTTCCGCCTGAATTGACCCAAGAGCAACAAGAGGTTGTAAATCAGGTCAAAGATAAGATGGATATGGGCTTTTTGCGTTATCTTCTTACTGGTGTTACTGGAAGCGGGAAAACCGAGGTCTATATGCGTCTTGTTACAGAGTCGGTAAATAGGGGCAAAGGGGCAATTATTCTTGTGCCTGAAATATCTCTAATATCGCAGACAGAGAGGCGTTTTAGAGCACGATTTGGCAACACAATAGCTGTGATTCACAGTGGGCTATCTAAGGGGGAGCTTCTTGATCAGTGGCATAAAATTGCAAGGGGAGAAGTCAATATTGTAATTGGGGCAAGGTCTGCAATATTTGCACCAGTTGAAAATCTTGGAATAGTTATTGTTGATGAGGAGCACGACACATCATATAAACAAGAAAGAGGTCTTAGATATAACGCCAAAGACCTTGCAGTTGTAAGGGCACAGCAAGCAAATATAGCTGTAATATTAGGCTCTGCAACACCATCAATACAGTCCTATTACAACGCATGTCAGGGAAAATTTCAGGAGATTTTCTTAAAAAAACGGGTTAATCAACACCCTTTGCCAGAGATCACGCTGGTTGATTTAAAAAAATATAAAGATTGCCAGTGGAGAGATAAAATAGTTACTCCAGAGCTTTCAAAAGCTATATCAGAGTGCCTAAGAAAAGGGGAGCAGGCTCTTATCTTTTTGAACCGTAGAGGGTTTGCAACCTTTCCAGTTTGCGAATCTTGCGGTGAGGCTATTAAGTGCAAATTTTGCGACATCACAATGACACTGCACAAAGATAGTAGCCAATTTAGGTGTCATCTTTGCGGATTTTCAATAGCATCAACAATAAATACAGCAAACATAAAAACAGCAACTGGCGGAATGTTTTACTCTACTAAGGTCTTATCAGATGTTAAGTGCTCTAAGTGTGGCTCTGCAAAGATAAAACCTTTGGGGTTTGGGACTGAAAAGATTGAAAATCTACTAAAATCTATGTTCCCTGAGGCACGAATTATAAGGCTTGATCAAGATACTGGCAGCAAAAAAGGGGCTACTGTTCAGATTCTTAAAAAGGTTAAAAATCGGACTGTTGATATTATTGTTGGAACTCAGATGCTTGCAAAGGGGCACGATTTTCCAGCAATTACGCTTGTTGGTGTTATCTGTGCTGATTTGTCGTTAAACTTTCCAGATTTTCGTGCAGGCGAGAGAACTTTTCAGCTTCTTGCTCAAGTTGCTGGTCGTGCAGGAAGGGGCGACAGACCAGGAAAAGTTATAATGCAGACCTATAACCCTGATCACTTTAGCATTGAGGCATCTAAAAATCAGGATTTTGTGGAGTTTTACAACAGCGAGATTCCATTTAGGCAGGCGTTATCTTATCCTCCATTTTCAAGGATTATTCAGCTTAAAATCTCAGGGCTTGATGTGGAAAAGGTAAAATCCCACGCTCTTATGGTTGGGGATTTGTGTAAAAATTTTATTGATGAGTATAATGGGGGGCAACCTATTGAGATGTTAGGACCGATTGAGGCTGGAATACCAAAAATATCAATGCGTTATCGCTGGCAGATTCTGCTCAAAAGCCCTTTAGCATCTCTTTTAAACAGAGCTGTTCAGCATCTGATAGCAGATAAAAGGGCATTTTCAGCAAAAGATATATCAGTTGGGATTGATGTTGATCCATACTTTATGATGTGATTTTAAAATAAAAATAAGTTACAAATATCTATTTAAAAAATGTAATAAGTGCATGAAGATTTGTAAGTGGGTGGGGTGGACAACCCGGAATATATAGGTCAACAGGAATAATATTGTTAAGCCCATCTGAGACTTCGGGGCTTTTCCTAAATGGTCCGCCTGTAATTGCACAACTTCCAACTGCAATCACAACCTTTGGTTCAGCCATAGCCTCATAGGTTTGCAGCAGTGCTATTCTCATATTTCTTGATACTGGACCTGTAACAACTAATCCGTCAGCATGGCGAGTCGATGCTACAAAGTTAGGTAGTGTTCCTTCAAGGTTCAATAGTCGCATATAACTACTCTAAAAATAGTTGCCA